>PKWD01000058.1 GCA_003131945.1 Acidimicrobiaceae bacterium | reverse complement strand
CGCATCGACGATGACGCCGCTCCGGGCGAGCAGTCCGGCCGCGACGAGCGGCCCGAGAGCGAGCGAGGCTGCTGTCGGGTAGCACCCCGGGGCGGCGACGAGGGAGGCCCCCTGCAGTTCGTTCCGGAACAGTTCGGGCAGCCCGTAGACGGCCGCGGCGAGGAGACCGGGACATGAGTGGGAAAAGCCGTACCACTGCTCGTAGAGCGCCGGGTCGCGGAGCCGGAAGTCCGCCCCCAGGTCGACGACGAGCCTGACCTTGTCGACGAGCGACGACACCACCGGCTGAGAGACGCCCGACGGCAGAGCGACGAACACGAGGTCGCAGCCCTCGAGATGGCCCGGCTCGAGGCCGTCGATCACAAGGTCGGCATAGGCAGGGGCAAGCGCCGGGTATACCTCTGCGAGCATTGCGCCGGCAGTCGAGTCCGCCTGGGCGGCGGCAACGTCGAGATCCGGATGGCCTGCGAGCAACCTGAGGAGCTCCGCCCCGAGATAGCCGGTGGCACCGACGACTCCGCACTTCATTCACATGATTATACAGGAATACGCATACTCATGCAACGTCGAGGGCGCGACGGAACTCGGCGACGAGAGCGGCCACGTCATCGGGGCCGCCGCCGTCGAGCAACCGGCGGACGAGGGCCGATCCCACCACGACGCCGTCGGCAACTTGAGCGACCTCCACCGCCTGGGCAGGTGTGGTGATCCCGATCCCGACCAGGACAGGGCAGTCGGTCACTTGTTTGCAGCGGCGGGCAGTCTCTGCGGCGGTGACGGCGAGCTCCGCCCGTTCGCCTGTCACGCCCATCATGCCGATCGCATACAAGAAACCCCTCGTCTGCGCCCCGATCACCCTCAACCGCGGCTCGGGTGTCGTCGGGGCCGCGAGGAGAANNCCGCCACGCCCGCCTCGGCGAGCTGGCGTGCCATCCGGTAGTGGCCGGTCCTCGCCACGACGTTGTAGTAGGTCATGACTGCGACGGGGACGCCGACGTCTGCCGTCCGGACGGCGGAGATGATCCCCATCGACGTCGCCCCTGCCTCGAGCGCCAGCATTGACGCCCGCTGGATGACCGGTCCGTCCATCATGGGATCGCTGAAGGGCAGCCCCACCTCGACGGCATCTGCGCCGGCGGCGGCGACAGCCTCCAGGCAGGCCACCCAGTCCGGCCCGAGCCCTCCNNGAGGCCTCACCGGCGGCCACGGAGGCGCTCCATCACGAGATCGACGTCCTTGTCGCCGCGACCGGACATGGTGATGAGCACGCTCGATCGGGTCGGTATGGACCGGCCTGCTTCCCGGATCACCCAGGCGAGGGCGTGTGCGGGCTCGAGGGCCGGGATGATCCCTTCCAGCTTGGCGAGTAGCTGGAAGGCCTCCACCACCTCGTCATCGCCGGCCTCGACGTAGTCCGCCCGGCCGATCTCNNACGCCGGGTATGCCGCGGCTCATCGCCGCTCCGCCTGCTGCCTCCACTCCGACGAGGCGGGCACCGGAGTCGACGAAGCCGGCAAAAGTCCCGGCGGCGTTCGAGCCGCCCCCGACGCAGGCCACCACCACGTCGGGGTCGGCCCGCAGTATCTCCCTGCACTGGCCGCGGGCTTCCTCGCCTACGACTCGTTGCAGCTCCCTCACGATGAAGGGATACGGGTGGGGACCCATCACAGAGCCGAGGCAGTAGTGGGTCGACTCCACGCTGNNTTGAGCGTGCGGCTGCCTGACTCGACGGGGACGACCTCAGCGCCGAGGAGCTGCATCCGGAAGACGTTCAGCTCCTGGCGGGCCACGTCCACCGAGCCCATGTAGACGGTGCACGCCATCCCGAACAGGGCCGCCGCAGTGGCGTCGGCGACACCGTGCTGACCGGCCCCCGTCTCGGCGACAAGACGGGTCTTGCCCATCTGCTTGGCCAGCAGCGCCTGTCCGACGACGTTGTTGAGCTTGTGTGAGCCGGTGTGGTTGAGATCCTCCCGCTTCAGCAGCACCCGCAGCTTGAGGTGTTCGCTCAGCCGGCGGCATTCCCATACCGGCGTCGGCCGGCCGCCGTACTCCCGCAGCAGCCGGTCGAGCTCCCCCCGGAACGCCGGATCGCCCCACGCCCGCCTGAAGGCAACCTCGAGCTCTTCACAGGCGGGCACGAGCGACTCGGGCACGAAGCGGCCGCCGTAGTCGCCGAAGCGCCCGGTGACCGAGGGCTCGCGCATCATCTCGCCGATGATCGTGAACGTGCTGGTGTGCCGAAGCGGGCTCAATACTCCTCCTGCCAGTCGTACGGTCCGTCCTCGTCGGAGTCGAACGGCTCCGGCTCTGCTGCCTTCGCCGCCTGTACGAAGGCTCTCATCTTCATGGGATCCTTCCTCCCCGGAGACGACTCGACGCCGCTCGACACATCGACACCCCACGGGTGCACGGTCCGGATGGCCTCCGCCACGTTGCCGGCGTCCAGACCGCCGGCGAGGACGAGCCGCCGGCTCCGCGGGGCGCCTTCGGCCAGGCGCCAGTCGAAGACCTTGCCGGAGCCCGGAGACGGACCGTCGAGGAGGATGATGTCCGCCCCGTACTCCTCCGCCCGGGTGAGGCGCTCGTCGCCGGCTGCGAAAGCCTTGATCATGATCGGGATCCGCACCGAGACGTAGCTGCACTCCTCCCTGCTCTCATCGCCGTGCAGCTGCACGGCTTTCAGGTTTGTCTCGTTCATGATCTCGACGACTCTTTGCGCCCGCTCGTTCTTGAACAGGCCCACTGTGAGAATCTCCGGCGGGAGACGGCGGACGATGGCGTGCACGTCATTGGGCCTCATCTGGCGTGGCGATGGTGCGAAGACGAACCCGACGGCGTCGGCTCCCATCGCCACGGCCAAGAGGGCATCCTGCTCGCTCGTGACGCCGCAGATCTTCACCCACATGGGCGTCTCACCGGCATCAGCGGCCGGCTCCGAGCCGCCCGCGGCCACTCACTGGCCGCTCATCACCCAACGGGTTCGGATCCTCTACCGGCTCCTGCCGGCCGGCGGCTCCGGCTCCGGCTCCGAGGAGGCGGTGCACGGCCCCTTCCCGATCGGTGCTGCGCACGAGCGCCTCGCCGACGAGCACGGCGTCGAAACCGGCTCTGCCGAGCCGGGCGGCATCCTCCGGCGACGAGATGCCCGACTCGGCCACCTTCACCACCGAGGCCGGCAGGTGCTCCGCCACCCGCTCTGCCCGGGCCGGGTCGACCTCGAAGGTCGACAGGTCCCGTTGGTTCACCCCGATGAGGGCCGCTCCGGTGTCGAGCGCCCGGGCTGCCTCGGTCTCGTCGTGCACCTCGAGGAGGGCGTCCATCCCGAGAGAGCCCGCGAGGCTCATCAGCCGGGCGAGGAGGTCGTCGTCGAGCGCGGCGGCGATGAGCAGGACGCAATCCGCCCCCATCAAACGGGCGTCGCACACGTCTGCTTCGGAGACGGTGAAGTCCTTGCGCAGCACGGGCAGTCTCGTGGCCGCACGTGCCCGGACGAGGTCCTCCGGGGAGCCGGCGAAGAACTGCTCATCGGTCAGCACCGAGAGGCACGCCGCCCCACCGCGCTCGTACTCGACGGCCAGGGCGGCCGGGTCGAGGCCGAGGGCCAGGTCCCCTCTTGACGGCGACCGCCTCTTCACCTCGGCGATGACGGCAGGAACGCCGCGGCCGTCGCCGGGAACCTCGGCCGGCCGGCTGTGGCGCCGAAGCTCGGCGGAGAAGTCCCGCACGCCACCGAGGGCGGCCGCCTCTTCGGTCAGCCGCCCGATGTGGCGGGTGTCGCGGGCGGCCCGGGCCCGGTGCCAGGCCAGGATGCCGTCGAGATAGGTCGACACGTGAAGGAGCCTACTTACCGGGCGCGAAGCTGCTGCTAGGCAGCCCCGTTGCTACGCCGTGCTGGCCGACGGGCGTCCTTTGGGGTCCCGGCTGCGTGACAGGCGGTCCTCCGCCGTCGTGTTCACGATGAGCGGGGAATGGCAGAGTATGAACAGCCCGGCCGACATGATCGCCAAGGCGAAGGCATCGGCCGCGAGGGCACCGAGAGAGCCGCGGAGGTTGTCCCCGAACAGGCTCACTCCGATGACGATGCTGGCGATCGGGTCGACGATCACGAGCGCCGCCTGCGAGGAGGTGATCGGGCCGGCATGGAAGGCGTTCTGCGCCAGGAACACGGCGAGGAGCCCGGTCACAGCCATGGCGTAGGCGTGCCATTGCGTCAGGAACATGTACCACACCGGGTGGAAGTCGGCCGTGACCTGCTTGATGAGCGCGGCGGTGAAGGCGAACATGATGGCGGCGGCGGCTCCGAACATGGCCGCCCGCCAGGCCGGTGGGCCGAACTGCGCCAGTCCGACCAGGAGCGCCGCTCCCAGGACGACCGCAAAGGCGGCGATCCCCCAACCGCGAAGCCCCGGGACCTGGTCGCCGCCGGTGGGGACGGCGAGAGCGAGGAACAGAGCCAATCCCGCCGTGGCCACGATGGCACCGGTCCATTCCCTCCAGCTGAGGTGCTTGCGGAACCAGAACGCCAATATGGCGACCAGGAACGGAAGTTCCAAGGTCAAGATGGGCTGCACCACCGTCAGACGCCCGACGTGCAGGGCGAAGGCCTGAAGAAGGAATCCAGCCACGAGCCCGACGCAGCCGAGCAGCCACACCTTGCGGCGGACGGCGTAGGCGATCAGGCTGAAATGCAACGAATCTTCGGCCGGGGCGTCTTCGACGCCCATGCGCTGGAGGATGGTCGTGAGCGCATTGGACAGCGCTCCCGCGATGGCGAGCACGTACACCATGTCGCCACCTCCCCATGGTCGGCCGCGCGTCTTGGACCCCTTGGGCAAACCCCAGTAGACCTGACGGTATTCCTGGACGGCGGCAGTGGCGGCGACCCATTCCGAGCCCTGCCTGGTGTTTTACGCGGACGGATCGACGCCTACCGGTCGGTCGACCATTTCTCGGCGGGTGGCCGAGAGCGACGGCATTGGGCAGCTGCGTCTCCCTACAATAGTTGTATACAGCAAGTACGGTGCTGGCCAGGGGATCGACCCCCGGGTCGCCCCTCAGGTCGGCCTGGGTTCAAGATGAGCGCCCGACCGGTCGATCTCACGGGAGTGGGGGACTCGAACAGCACGCAACAGCTGGCGAATTCGATGCTCGGTGCCCTTCTCGCCGTCGTGCATCAGAAGGCCGGGGATGACGGGGTCACCCAGGTCCTGGACAGATCGGGCGAGCGTCGATCGGTGGCCGACCTCGAGCGACCTGACGGGTGGAGCTCGTACCCGCAGGGGTTGGCCCTCTTCCGAGCGGCGGCCGAAGTGCTTGACGACCCCGATATCGGGCGCCAGGCGGGCCTCGAGGTGTTCCGCCGTTACGCCGGCACCGAAGTCCTGGCCCTCTTGCGTTCCATCGGATCCCCGGCCGAGATGATTCGTGCCTATCCGGCGATCTCGGCCAAACAGTCGACCATCACCCACGCCGAGGTCGTCGAGGTGGGGGAGTCACACGGTTTGATCAGCGTCATGACGCCGACCATCGAGAGGGACCCACTGTTCTGCGGCTACACGGTGGGCGCCCTTTCGCAATTCCCGGTGCTCTTCGGAATGGAGCCGGCCGTCGTCGAGGAGCTCGAATGCCTGACGCGGGGCGATCCGCGTTGCCTCCTAAAGGTGACCTGGGACCCCACGTCGTCTGTCGAGGCGAGCCTCGAACGAGAGGTCGTGATGTTGAGGGAGCAGATGGTCGTTCTGACCAAACGCTTCGAGTCACTGGAGTCTGTGGCCAAAGAGCTCTCCTCGACCCGCGACGTCAACTCCATGCTGGAGACGATCACCAGACGGGCGGGCGTGGCCGTGCGAGCTCCTCGATACCTGCTTGTCGCTCAGCTTCCCGGCGACGCCTCGCCCCGGATCCACCACGTGGGCTTCACTCCGCAGGAGGCGGAAGCGGCTGCGCACGAGATACTGCTCTGTGATCCCGGCACCCTGGACGGGTCGCGGCTGGTGGTCGACATCGAATCGTCGCGCGGTCACTTCGGACGACTGGCCGCTTTCTACCCGGAGCAATATCGCTTCCTGCCTCAGGAGCGTTCGCTCTTGATGGCCTATGCCGGGCATGCCGCCGCCGCCCTCGAGACGGCCGCTGCCCTCGACGAATCCCGTGACCGCAACACCACACTCAGCGCCCTGTTGGCCCTGGGAAAGGTCCTGGCCGAGGAACCCAACCAGGCAGAATTGGCCCAGCGCCTGGCCGAAGCCCTACCGGAGATCGTGCGCTGCGATCAGGCGGACGTGCTCCTGTGGGACGCCGGCGACGCTCGCCTGGCCCGGGCGGCGTCGACCGTACTGACAGAAGTCGATTCCACCCCGGCGCCAACCAAGGCCGTGCGTGACGCCGGATTGGCGAACCGACTGCTCGAGATCGCTACGCCGACACCGGTCTCGATGTCATCGGACCCCATCCTGTGCTCGATCTTGTCGGTGACGGGACTGGCGTCGGGTGTGCTCGTACCCATCACCGCCCGCAACACGCTCTTCGGCGTCCTCATCGTGGGCCCCGATTGTCACGAGCTGCAAACCGACGTCGTCTGGCGGGAACGCCTGAGCGGTGTCGCCAGCCTGGCGGCCACCGCTCTGGAAGGCCTCGCTCTTCTTGCCGAAATCCGTCACCAGGCTCTGCACGACCCGGTCACGGACCTCGCCAACTCCCGCCTCTTCGAGGATCGGGTGACTCAGTCGCTGTCCATTGCCCGTCGCAACGGCGGCCGCCTTGCTCTGCTCTTCGTCGATCTCGATCGTTTCAAAGCGGTCAACGACAATTACGGGCACAAGGTCGGCGATGAACTGCTTCGCGCCGTGGCCCAGCGGCTCCTCGTGACCGTCCGCGATGAGGACACCGTCGCCCGGATCGGAGGCGATGAGTTCGGCATCCTCGTCCAAGGAACCGCCAGTCGTAGCGACGTCGAGGTCGTGGCCGCAAAGGTCGTCTCGGCTCTCGGAGATCCGTTCCTCGTGCGCGACTTCACCCTCTTCGTCGGAGCCAGCGTTGGAGTGACCCTGTTTCCCGACGCCAGCGATACCTACGATTCGGTGGTGTCCCGGGCCGATTCCGCCATGTACCAAGCCAAAGCCGAAGGCCGAGGTCGGTTCCAGGTCTGCCAACCGTCGTCGTCGGTCCCCCCGCAGGCACGGACGCTGTAGATCGCCAGAGGCCTTGGGCATCCGGCGTCAGACCCTCGGCCGTCATTGCCCCCATTCCCGCAACCGCCGGTGGTGGCTATGCATCGGACTCCTCCGGGCGTCCCCACGCCCCGGTGTCAGAACCGTTCGCTGTGACCGGTGGGACATGATCGACCACCGCGACAGCGAAGAGAGTAACGAGAACCGCGAGCCGGCTGAACCGATCGAAAAGGCCGAGAAGAACGAACCGATGGAACCGATCGAGAACGCCGATCCGATCGAGCCGATCGACAAGAACGAGCCTTGGGAGCCGATGGACAGAAATGAGTCCTTCGACCACACCGACCATTGAGATCGAGACCTTGGCGACGGTGAGTTGTCAGGGTGCCCCTTCACACGTATCCCTCCTCATGGTCTGCGCCGCCAGGTCCGGGAAGACCTTGCTCACCTTCGACCAGATGTAGTCGCCGTACGTCCCGTCGAAGCCGTGGACACTGATGTGGTCCCACCGGCGCCCCCCGTCATCATCCACCGGTCGGGGCACGATCGGGAGCCGGTCGACCGTCGCGTCCCATGACGGGTCCAGAAAAAAAGGGAAGGACAGTCGGTCGGCGCTCCCGGCGTTGCGGACCCGGTGAGGGGTGGACCGGTAGCGACCACCGGTGAGCCGTTCCAGCATGTCACCGAGGTTGCAGACGATGCTCCCCGGCCGTGGTGGTGCGTCGATCCACCCATCGGGTGTCCGCACCTGGAGGCCGCCGCTCTCATCCTGGCCCAGGAGGGTAAGGAGCCCGTAGTCGGTGTGCTCGCCCACACCCCACCGTCCAACGGCGTCGTCCTCGCCGGCGCCGGCGCCGGCGGGATAGCGAAAGATACGGAAGAGGGTGAGCGGATCGGCGGTCAGGTGGTCGGTGAACCACGAAGGTCCGAGCCCGAGCCCGCGCGCCATCCCGGAGAGGACCGATTGACCCACCCGCGTCATGGCGTCCATGTACGTCTGTACAGCGTCCCGCAGTTCTCTCGGGTGTCGAGGATAGAGATTGGGTCCGTGCAGAGGGGTGCCGGCGCCGACGCCGGGATCATCGGGGCCGAGCTCGGCGCCGAAGTACAGCCCCTCTTTGTCGTCGGCCACGCCGTCGGTGAGCTCACCACCGAGTGGGAACCATCCCCGCCAGGCGGCCCCGCCTCTCGTCATGGCGATCTCGGCCTTCTCGGGCTGAGGCCGGGCGAAGAATTGGCGAGCCAGGGTATCGAGCCGGTCCTGCACCGACGGATCGACGTCGTGACCGACCACGTAGAAGAAGCCAACGGTGCGGCAGGCGGCGTCGATCGAGGCGCCGGCCGCTTTAGCCGCCGACCCCCCATCGCCCAATGGCCGTATGTCGATCTCAGGTACCTCGACCATCGGTCCAGCGTAGAAGTCTCCATGGCCTTCTGATCGCCTCGGAGACTTCTCAACAGGGCGCAACCGACCACCAGGGGCCAAAGCCGAGCACCGCCCCCCATGCGCACAGGGGGGGCCGGAGTCGCACGGAGGCGGCAGCCCGACCGAGCGTCGGGCACGGGGGGAACCGTCCTTGCCGACGCCTGAGCCACCAGGAGCAACGTCTGGATGGAGTGGGGGGCGTTGTCTCCGGGGGGCCTGATTGTGAAAGAGAAGTTTCCCGATGGACACTTGCACGCAAGTGAATACAGCCTCGCCCATCGGGCCTGGGGGTAACAAGGGGTCAAACCAGGGGTTTTCCTGTGGACGACGGTGTGGAGAACCCGGTGCGTGGCCGTCAGAGGATGGCACCCCCGGTGTCTTCGCAGAACGTAACTGTCCCTGCCCCCCGCACCGGGGGTGGCCTCCGAGCCTTCTACTCCCTTTCAGCGGCACGAGGAGCGTCCAGCGACCTGGAGTACGCACTGTCTTTCGGGAAAGAGGTACCCACCGGTAACGTGGCATCGGCGTCACGCCGTGAGGTCAACGGGTAGTAGTGATCGCCCCGCCCGGCACCGGCGCCGATGAAGAACGTGATCGCAAGAGCCCTCCGATGGCCTTGGCATCCTGCGGAACGGCGAGGTGATAGCCCTGGCCAAGCTGGCACCCCATCCGGCGCAGATGGACGAGCTGGAACTCGTTCTCGATACCCTCGGCGATCGTCGCATGTCCCAAGGTGTGGGCCAGTTGCACGATGGCGGGCGCCAGGCCGACCTGACTCCCACTCTGCTCGATGGTGCTCACGAACGACCGGTCGATCTTGAGAATGTCGATCGGGAGCCGCTCGAGATAGGAGAGCGAGGAATAACCGGTGCCAAAGTCGTCGAGGGCGATGCGCACTCCGAGCGCCTTCAAGATGGCCAGATTCTGAGCGGCCATCTCCGTATCGCGCATCACCGCACTCTCGGTGATCTCGAGGATGAGACTGCAAGGGTCGAGTCCTACGTCTTCGAGCACGACGGCCACGTCATCGGCCAGGCTGAGATCGATGAGTCGGCGTGACGAGACATTGACGCTGATGGCGAGATCGGGACTGCCGCCGTACTCAAGTTGCCACGCACGCGTCTGGGTGCAGGCCGCCGCCAGCACGAGGGAATCGATCCTGTTGATGAGATCGGACTCTTCGGCAAAGGGTATGAAGGAAATCGGGCTCAGCAGACCCCGCGTGGGATGGCGCCAACGGGCGAGAGCCTCGAATCCGACGATCGCACCGGAGTGCAGGTCGATGATGGGCTGATAGTGAACGATGAGCTCGCGGCCCATGAGGGCGCGTTGAAGGTCGGCTTCGACCTCGAGCCTCGCCATCACCGTGGTGTGCATCTCACTCTGGAACTGTTCGAATCGGTCCTTGCCCCGCTCCTTGGCCGTGTACATGGCCAGGTCGGCGTTGCTCAGGAGCTGATCGCTCGTCACCCCCGACGAGTCGAACGTGATGCCGATGCTCACCGTGGCCGACACCTCCTTGGTGCCGACGATCACCGGGCGGCGCATGGTGGCCAGAATCCGCTCGGCCAGTCTGATGGCGTCGTCATGATGCTCGATGTCCTCGACGAGCACGGCGAACTCGTCACCCCCGAGCCTGGCCGCCGTGTCGACCTTCCGCAGGCACCCGACGACGGTTTCGGCCACCCTCCCGAGCATCTCGTCTCCTGCTGCATGTCCCAGGCTGTCGTTGATCGTCTTGAAGTTGTCGAGGTCCAGAAAGAGGACGGCGAGGTGCGAGCCGGTGCGCTCGTTACGTGCCACCGCATGTTGCAACCGGTCCTGGAACAAGGCCTTGTTGGCCAGACCGGTCAGTGAGTCGTGGAACGCCTGGTAGGACAGTTCCTCCTCGAGACGCTTGCGGTCGGTGACATCCCGGAAGCTCCACACGCGCCCTACGACGGTTCCGTCCACGCGCTGAGGTGTCGAGTGTCGTTCAAAAACACGACCGTCTTTGAACTGGAGGGTGTCGTGGGTTTCCGCCTCAGGGTCGGAGTAGAGCTCCTCGAGCTTGGCCAAGAACGATTCTGGCTTGGTCACCTGGTCGAGCACGAAAGCAACGGTCGCCGCATTGTCACGCGTGGCCAGAAGTGCGTCCGGCAGTCTCCACATCTCGGTGAACCGCTGATTGGAGCTGGTGATCCGCCCATCGGTATCGACAACGAGTATGCCGTCGGCCGTGGCGTCGAGGGTGGCCGTCAGCAAGGACAATGCGTTGCGTAAGCCCAGTTCGGCGACCGATCGGGCGGTGATGTCATGGGCGGAGATGATGAAACCTCCGACGGTCGGATCGTCGAGGAGGTTTACGATCGAGAGCTCGAACGGAACGGTCTCGCTACCCGAATGACGCCGCAGCCGCAGAGCCACGGTGACCGGGTTGGCGGCGGACGCCCCCTGCATCGCCCGGGTCAATGCGTCGGCTAGAGCAGGGCGATCGGGACTGTCCACGATTTCGGCCAACGGTCGCTGTTCGACAAGGTCCGGGTCGTGTCCGAGGAGTCGAATGAGTGCTCCAGAGACGGACTCGACCAAGCCCTCGGCTGACACCAGCATCGTCACGGCCGTCGAGTTCTGGACCAACGACTGGACGACAGCCTCTTCACCGTGGGCGAGCTCGTAACGTCGTCGGTCTGTCAGGTCGCGAAGACACAGAAGAATGGCACCGTCCACCAGCCAGGACACCGGCGTTCCGAGAAGCTCCACGAGGCGCCAGCCCGAGCCGGTCTTGACGCGGACCTCGATGGCGGTGCCGACCTCCTTGCCTTGCACCGTCACCAGGGAGCGCAGGACCATCTCGAGATCCTCGGGATGGACGAGATCGAGTCCCGATAGGCCGACGGCCTCGGCCCTCGAGCGGGCGAACAGCCTTTCGGCGGCGACGTTCGCCCATTGCACGGTGCACCCGGAATCGATGACGACGACGGCGTCCGGGAGCTCGTCGAGGAGCCTCGGCNNCAGGATTCCTTCGTCGATCGCGAAGTCCTTCGAGCCGGGTACCTCGAAAGCACCGTCTGGCATACACCGTGTATCGACCCGACGATCGGTCAGCTTGAACCACCGGAGTCGCGTGCTCTTCCGTGCCTGTCCACCAGGACTTTCGCGGTAACGACCGCCGGACCGGCGGCGGCTGTCTAGCGGTTCAGCAGGGCAGAGACATTGTCATGGAAGAGGCCCGGGGCCTGGTGGGGCTCGGAGCCCACTCTCTCGTAGTCCCCGATCGGTGATGCCGTGCCTTCGGAGTGGGGAAAGTCACTGCAGCACATGAAGAGGTCGCCCGCTTTGGCGGTCAGCCGGGACGGCTGCTCGTAGGAGAACGACGAGACGCGGACCTGGCGCCGGAAGTACTCGCTCGGTCGCAGGTCGAGTGGCGCCAGCGCACGGCCGTTGATGGCTGTGGTGAACTCCCAACCCCCGTCGAGCATCATGAGGTACTGCGGAACCCAGATCGAGGACAATTCGACGATCCCGATGTGCAACTCCGGGTGCCGAGCCAGGGTCCCGTTCACGATGAGGTCGGTGACGGCGATCGCTGGCGGTGCCCACAGAAATATGGACTCGATCACGGGGACGAAGCTTTCATCGGGATCCGTGTAGAAGGCCTCGTCGAGAATCCGGGGCTGATCGGCCACGTGGAACACGGGAGTGACCCCGTGATGCACGAAGGCGGCCCAGGCCGAGTCGAGGTCGGGATGCGACAGCGGTCGCCTGTCGACCGCGGCCGGGGCGATCATGGCCAGACGCACACCAGCCGATGACAACCCTGCCAGTTGGGCTTCCAGCCACTCCGGGTCCCGCAGGGTCAGATGGGCCACCGGATGCAGGATTCCTGCTCCCTCACTGACGACAGACGCGNNCTGACGACAGACGCACACCAGCGGTTCCAGGCGCCCATGTTGGCCGTCATGGCCGGCAGCGACTCGGACAGTCGGCGTTCCCACAAAAGTCCGAAGTTCGGGAACACCACCGCCTCGTCGAGACCCATGGCCGGGAGGTGGCCGGCACGAGCCGCCGGGTCCCAGTAGTGAGCCGGAATGGCCTCGTCGTAGCGGTATTCGGGGGGGAGGTGCTGGAGACGACGCTGACGGCGCCGACCGAGTCCGGCCGTGTCGCCGGGAACCTGGACGTCGGCGATGTCGAGGCGACGGCCCCGCCAGGTGAGCCATGAGTAGCCGAGGTCGTCCTCGACGATGGCCAGTGCCTCGTCTCTGAAAGCCGGATCGATGTGGTCTGCCCACATCGTGGCGGACTCGAACAGGTGCTGGTCGGAATCGATGATGGCTGTCACGGCGGGCTCCTCGCAACCAAGTATGGCCGATTGCCGCAGTCCCCACCCGGGCTGTGCTCGCGGGTGAATGGCGGTCTCGGGCAGTTCGCCTCCACCATCGCTGCCCCGGCGCCCGTCCCCTCGCCTCGGACCAGGGACCGAGCGCCCCAGCGGTAGCGGTCCTGTCAGTCTCGGTGAGGGTCGAACGTCACTGCGGCGTCACCTCGAGCACATAGGTGGCCCCGCCCGACACCGTCACCATCAGTGAGGAGGTGCCCCGTCCCGCCGTGATGACACGCGGTGGCCGGTCCTTTGCCCCGCTCGTCGTACGGATCGTCACCGTCGCACCCGACCGGGGAACCGGTACCGAGATCGCCCCTCTGGTTCCGACCGGGGCGCCGACCAGCAAGGAGAAGCGACCCGACGAGTGATCCTGGGCCCAGCGCACCGATATCGTCCCGTGCGGTGTGGGGACGTTCCCCTCGACCCAGGAGAGCGAACCCGGGTGGGGTTGCACCGACCAGGTGCGAAAGCCGGCAGAGGACGGCCGCACCCCCAACACGTAGGACGAGAGGTCGGCCGTGGCTCCGCTCGACCACCCGTGGGCCAGGCTAGTGAACGCCCCGAGGCCCGGAGCCCCGTGGGCCCCGACCACCTCCCAGTCCGCCGACGTGTCGTCCGGACCCGGTGCGTCCATGTACCCCCACAAAGTTCGCAACAGCGACAGCGCCGCACCGTCATCGCCGCTGTCGAAGCGGGCCTGCACCTCCTCGTTGGTCACGAACGGACTGACCGCCCGGCGGTACCCCGTGGCGTCGCTGAAGGGGAGCGGCCCGTACGGCGTCGACGGTAGGGCCTTGGTCAGAGCGGACAGGATCGTGGCGTCTCCACCTTTCGGTGCCACCCCGAAAAGGACGGCCATGGCGTTGGCGTCCTGGGCTACGTCGGTGGGCTGAAGATCGGACACGTCGTACAGCCCCGTTGACGGATCGAACAGGTACCGGTTGATGGCCGATCGCAAGGTGTTGGCCTCTTGGCTGTAGCTCTCGGCCTGGCTGTTCAGTCCGAGAGCCTTGGCCATGGTCGCCGCGCTCGTGAGGGTCTCGAAGTAGATGTCGTTGTAGGCCGAGACCTCACCCGTCTTGGACCCGTCGTAGAAGTCCCAGTCCATGCCGTCGTCGGAGTCGGTGACCAGCAACCCGCGGCTGTCCACCAGGGAGGAGTCGTACGCCAGCTCTCGCATGATCATCGGCCACTGCGCCCGCACGAAAGAGAGATCCCCGGTGTAGAGGTAGTACGTGGCGATGTTGTCCACCTCGTCCATCGAGNNGAGTACGACGCCGAGTAGTTGTAGCCGGTCTCGGGAAACGTGCCCGGCGCAACGGTGGGGGGACGTTCGTCCCCGATTCCCCATCGGCCTCCTGGTAGCTGGCCAGAAGGTCCAGTGACCCCCGCACAAAGCCGTCGGACCCCGTCGTGTAGAACACATTGGGTCCCTCGACGCCGAGGTCACCGCTCCACACCACCCGGTCACGCTTGGCCCCGTCCATGATCACCGGCAGGGGATCGGGGGTCGCCACGTTCGGACCGCTGAAGGCGGCTAGGTCCGAGGAGCTCGAGAACCGGTTGGCGTAGAGCGTGGTTCGACCGGGACCGGTGACGTCCAGGTTCCGGATCAACGCCTCCGAGCCCAGGGCGGCGAATCCCACTGTGCCCGATCCGTACGCCGATGCCCCCGACGGCAGGGACGCCGTGTCGAAGGCAGCCACCCTCCGACCGTCGATCGACGTCGTGATCTGGGCCCCCGAAGCCTCTGTCTGCACCCGGTGCCAGCTGCCGGCCGTGACGACGACGGGCAGGGCGACCTGGCCGATGACGCTGAACTCGGCTGGGCCGAAGGCGACCTCCCGCAGGGTGTCCGGGGCGCCGGCGCTGTCAGTGGCGTCGTCGAGTAGGAACAGGTAACCCGAGGACGACGAACCGGCCCGCACCACCCACCCCGCCTGGTTGTCCACCACCCGGATGTCGAAGGTCATGGTGTAATCGGTCCAGGTGCTGCCGGCGCGAAGAACGCCGATGGACCCCCCGTCGGCCGCCAGCGCCCCGCCCGTTATCTGCCACGGAGGGGGCAGCGTGTCCGCCCGTAGTTCATCGAGTTGTGTGGTGTAAGCGCCGTCATACCAGATCCGGTTGAGCGCCTGCGAACTCGAGTCGAACCAACCCTGGTAGTCCTGGGCTGTGGCCCGGACCGCCGTGAAGCGGATGCCGATGGACGAGAGCGTGACCGAGCCCGGCGATGCCAACGTGATCCGCTCGTAGCGTTCGCCTCCCTGGATGAGCCCCGTGGTGAGTCTTCCTGAGCCGGTGACGGTCAGGTTGTCTACCCGCGACGGGTCTCCCGCCGCACTCCTACTTGGTGTGCCGTCGCCCTGAGGCCCGATGTACTGCCGGCCTTCGCTGTAGGTGGCGCGCAGGACGGGCGATCGGGACTCCGAACGCACGACGAAGAAAGGGATACCGTCGATGTCCTTGCCGTAGTCGACCTCGATCACCGCTGGCTCGCCGCCGGTGGTCATGGTGAGCTTGGCACCACCGCCGGCGGACGCCGACGCTGGTGGGGAGGCCAGTGCCTTCGCCCCGGTGACGGCGCCCGATGTCCGCACGACGCGCACCGGGCTCACGTCACGGGTCGCGGGAGCCACGACGTAGCGGGCCCAATCGACATGGGACGGCCATTGCGGTGTCTCAGACCGGCTCGCCGCCATCGCCGTGGCTGTGCAACCGGCCGCCACGACAACCGTCGTCAGCATCACGAGCGGGGCCGAGCGCAACAAGACACGCGTCCTGGTGCCATCTCGACACATGAGTCCGCCCCTCTATGTATGTGCCAACTTTGTGTGGCGAAAGGTTCAATGATCCGCCGACCGTCCTCTACGCTACCTTTGTAAGACAGTTCGTCATTGTCCTCACCCGCTCTCCGGCCCTCTATGCTTGCCGCGTGGGCCTACGTGGCCCTGGTCGCCGTCTTGCTGCCTCGCACCCTTGGGTTCCGCTCACCCATTTCGCCCAGCAGCCGCACACCGACACGTTTGGTGAGGTGAGCGTCGTGGTGTCTCTGGTCAGCTACTTCGGGTACCGGATGCTGACCGACCCGGGCCCCTCCCCCGGGGGAGTGAAGATCGAGACTGGCTCTGGCCGCGAGTATGGCCCGACTGAGTGGGGCGAACGCCGGCTTGGCCGTGCCGTCGGCCCGGCGCAGCCCGCAGTGGTCGGGTGGTCTGTTTCCGGGAAGGTCCTCGTCGGGCGTCGGGACATCCGGTCAGGGTTCAGAGTCGGCGACGGTAGACGAAGAACAAGCGACCGACCTGGCCGCCGAGCCGGGCATAAGGCACCATGGGCCCGACCCAGAGCACTTCGATGGTGGCCCGGCCGGTGTCTCGCAGACGATGCAGGGCGCCCAGCAGCAGTGGCGCTCCCACGCCCTTTCCGATCAGGTCAGGACGAGATGCGATCGGCCCCAGCGTGCCCGCCCTGTTCACGTCGTAGGCGCAGAAGCCTGTGATGTCGTCCTTGTCGCGCCGCAATAGCAACGACCCCTGATCGAAGGCACGCATGACCTCGGCTTGCCAGTTCGGCCAGTGCCGGGACATCCATTGCTCGACCTCCGGGCGTTCCTCGCCTCGGGGCTCGATCGCCAGACCGGGGTCGGGGGGTAACCCGGCGAGGCGGATATCGACGTTGTAGTTGGTCTCTTCGCGTGCGTAATGGTGCCGCTCGAGCAGGCAGCACAGGCCTGTCTCCTCGACGGGGACCCCCGGGAACAAGAAGTACGGCGCGTCGGCGCCGACGGTAATCGTTCGGACACCGTCGAGGTCGTGTTCCGCCGCCTGGAGAAGCTCGTGTCCGAGGCCGTGTCCACGATGACCGGGGGCCAGGAGCAACAGCCGGATGTAGCCATCGACACCGTCGTTGTCGCGTACGACGGCGACCACCGCCGTCCCTGGCGAGTACCGTACGACCGCTCGTTGGTCCGGGGCGAAAAGGGCGCGGCGCAGCTCGTCGGCCGATGGCGCCGAGGGCATGGCGGCGGCGCACAGTGAGGCGATCTCGGCCACCGACTCGGGCCCCACGACGGGCAAGGAGACGCTCACGGGACGCCCTGCGCCGGCTCGCCTGACCGCGGATCGACGGACCGTTCGCACCGAGCGGCCCGGGCGAAGCAGGCATCGGACTCGGCGTGGGATTCGAGCATCAGCTCGGTCAGCCTTAGCTGGGTGCGGCATCGATGGAGGTTTTGCGTGGGGTAGTCCACGGCGAAATAGCTGTCGCCGACCAGGTGATCGGTGAGAAAGCGCAACGCATTCTCGACGGCCATCTCCGGCCCGGCCAAGGCCAAGGACCCCGCCTCCGACGGCTCGAGCCCGGGATGGCCGGTGAAGTAGCCGGCGGCCATGGCATCGAGCAACTCGAGGTCGTAGTCCACGTCGGCCTCCTCACGGGCGTCCTCGGGGTCATGGGTGGTGGATGTACGGACGAGCTCGCCCACGTCGTACCGGACATGTCCCGTCATGGTGGTGTCGAGATCGACCACGCAAGTGGCCCGACCCGTCTCGGCGCCAAATCGCACGTTGGACAGCTTGGCGTCATTGTGGACGGTGCGCACCACCGCACCCTCATCCCAGGCACAGAGAGCCTCCGTCACCTGCAGACCGAGCCGCCGGGCCCGGCTGAGCTCGTGGCGTAACCCCGCCCTTCGTCCCACCGGGTCGGCGGCGGCGGCGGCCTCGAGAGCGGCGAGCCGGTGCGGAAGGTCGTGGAACCGCTCGATGGTCACCGCCAAGGGTGGCTCCGGAAAATCGGCCAGCGCCGCCACGTAGTCAGCGAAGGCGCGCGCCGCTTCGAAGGCGTCGGCCGGGCTCGTGACGGTGTCGTGTCCCACGCTTCCCTCCAGGTAGTGGAAGGCCCGCCACGCCGAGCCGTCAGTCGTCCGAAGAGACAGGGTTCCGCCCGTGGTCTCGACGAGCTCCGGAGCGATACGTCCACTCGCCTTCAGGTGCGCCACCACCCGCTCGACGTTGGACAGCACGGCGTCGACATGGGAGAAGACCCGATCATTGATCCGTTGCAAGACGTAGCGACCACCCGTGCATGTGACCAGGACGTTTCGGTGGATGTGGCCTCCGGGCAGGGGCTCTGTTCCGATCAGCGTCCCCACGAAGCGGAAGCCTTCGATGGCTGCCGTGGGCACCTCCCATCCGGCAGGACCGTCCATGGTCCCCATCATGGCCCCGGCGCGCCGGACGCTGGGCGGGCGTGGACAGCGGACCAGGTCCCAGCGGTGGTTATGGTGAAAGACGTGACCACCACCAAGGCCGCTCGTGTCCGTGCCGGGCTCGACCACCCGGTGGTCGACGCCGACGGCCACTTTGTCGAGCTGGCGCCGGTGCTCGACGACGCCCTGCTGGCATCATTGGAAGAGCAGGGCGGCTCGAGCCTCCGGGACCGGTATCTGGCCAGCCGGGCAGCGCCCTTCGACACCTCCACAGTGTTGGCCGGGAGGTCGCAAGCCGTCCTCGATGAATGGAAGGCGATGCCCTCTTGGTGGGGCTGGCAGACCCGCAACACCCGTGACCGAGCTACCGCCCATCTGCCCGGCCTGCTCTACGAGCGCCTCGACGAGATGGGCATCGACTTCTCCATCCTCTATCCCTCGACGACCTTGGGACTCATCGATATCGCCGATCCCGAGCTGGCCGGACCCGTGGCCAGAGCGGTGAACTCCTGGCTCGCAGACCTCTTTCGCCCGTACGCCGACAGGTTGACGGTCGGTGCCATCATTCCGATGGTCACTCCCGATGTCGCCGAAGCCGAAATTCGCTACGCCGTGAGTGAGCTCGGCTTCAAGACCGTCGTGATCAGCGGCTACGCCACTCGCTATCTCGGCGAGCCCTCCGCCAACCCCCGTCCCTACCGCCTCGATCACTACGGTCTCGACAGCCTCTACGACTACGACCCGGTCTGGGCCACTTGTGTCGAGCTGGGAGTGGCACCGGTGTCTCACAGCGCCCACCAGCACCACCGCGTGTCCCGGTCGCCATCGAGCTACGTGTACAACCACATCGGCGGCCTCGCCACCTCGCACGAATCCCTGGCCAAGTCGCTCTTTCTGAGCGGTGTCACCCGTCGATTCCCGGCGCTACGGGTCGGATTCCTCGAAGGGGGCGTGGCCTGGGCTGTCAGTCTGTTCGCCGACCTCATCGGTCACTGGCAGAAGCGCAATGGTGTGACGATCCACGACCTCGACCCCGATCGACTCGATGTCGACGCGCTCATGGGCTACATGAGCTCCTACGGCGACGACTCGGTCCTCGTTCGCCTCGACCGGATCCGTGAACACTTCAACCGCCCGGCGGGACGTCCGGACGAGATCAACGAGTTCACCCGGACCGGCATCGAGCAGGTGGGGGAGTTCCTCGACTTGTTCGTTCCCCGTTTCTACTTCGGGTGTGAGGCCGACGACCCCTTGGTCGCCTGGGCCTTCGCCGAGAATGTCAACCCGCTCGGGGCGCGATTCCGTCCCATCTTCGGCTCTGACATCTCCCACTGGGACGTACCCGATATGACCGAACCGGTGCCCGAGGCCTACGAGCTCGTCGAGCGCGGCGTCATCGATGCCGACGAGTTCCGGGAGTTGATGTTTCTCAACCCGGTCCGCCTCCACGCCGGGGCAAACCCTCACTTCTTCGACGGGACCATCGTGGCCGAAGCGGCCGCCTATGCCATCGCCGGGGACGTGTGATGGATACCCGTGCCCCCCGTCCGCTGCGCACCGTGCTTTTCTGCGCCGGTGATCAAACGGCGGACATCGAACGTGGCCTGGCGTCGGGCGCCGACTCGATCGTCATCGACCTCGAGGAGCCCCGGACTCCTTTCCCGGAATCCGAGCGTCAGAGCGCCCGGCGGGATGTGCGTGCTCTGCTCGACGGGCCGGGGACCACCGGAGAGCCCCTCATCTTCGCCCGTGTTCAACCACCGGCAACGGGCCAGACCCTGAAGGATCTTCGGGCCGTGATGGGTGAGCGCTTGGCCGGCGTGCTCGTCCCCAAGGTCGACGGCCCCGCCGATATCCACGCCATCGATGCCCTGCTCGGCTGCATGGAGGTCGATCTCGATCGGCCCGCCGGATCGACAATGGTGTATCCGATCCTCGAGACGGCGCAGGCCCTCCGTCTCGCCTACGAGATCGCCGTGGCGTCATCTCGCGTGACGTACATGGGCGGTGCCATCTCCAGGTTCGGTGACATCCATCAGGCCATCGGCTACCGGTGGACGGCCGAGGGGGACGAGACCCTGTTCCTGCGGTCGAAGGTGCTCATCGACGCACGTGCCGCCGGCATCCGCTACCCCATCAGCGGCATGTGGGGTGGAGCCCGCACCGACGAGTCGGGCCTGCGGACCTGGTGTACGCATCTGCGCGACCTCGGTTACTACGGGATGATGATCGGTGACCCGATACATATCCCCATCGTGCACGAGGTCTTTTCCCCGACCATCGAGGAGATCTCCTACTGGCAGGAGCTGGAACGACTGGCCGAGGAGGCCGAACGGACAGGGAACCGCGCCGTGCATGGGGATGCGAATCAGGGTGAAGGTCACATCGTGCACATCGCCCACGTGGGTTCGGCTCGTCTGAACCTCGAGTGGGCACGGGGGCTCGGCCTCGTTCCGTGACGACTGCCGCGGGTGACATGACCGTCGGCGCATGTGTCCGCGCTCACGCCACCGCCCACGGGGCGCGGCCGGCCTTTTTGACTTCGTCCACCACGATGACCTGGGCGGACTATCACGAGTCGGCCGACCGGGTGTCCACCCACCTTGTCGATGCCGGAGTGGAGCGGGGGGACCGCGTGGCGGTGGTCATGCCCGACGGTCCCGGTGTTCACGCCGCGTTCGTCGGCGCCGAGCGGATCGGGGCGGTCGTGGTCGGAATCGGCTTTCGCGCCGGGATCCGGGAGATCAAGCACCTTGTGGTCAAGACGGGTGCTTCCTTGCTCGTCACCGAGAAGGGCAGTCGGGACGAGCTGACGACGGAACTGGGCGGCATTCGGGGGCTGACAGTTCCCGTCGACGTCGGCGTCCTGAGGCGCCGGTCCGTTTCTCCGAGTGGTGCTCTCGGTCCCGACGACCTGTTCCTGCTCAACTCCACGTCAGGGACGACGGGTCTTCCCAAATGCGTCATGCACACCCAGCGCCGGTGGTTCGCGTACCACCCTTGGGCGGTGGACGCGGCTTCTCTCACCGACGAAGAGGTCTTCTTCTCCGCCATCCCGACGCCGTTCGGATTCGGCCTCTGGACCGCCCATTTCACCCCGGCGATCCTGGGCTGTCCGACGGTGCTCACGGACCGGTTCGATGCCGGCGCCGCCCTCGATCTGATCGAGCGGTATCGCGTGACGGTGCTGGCCTGCGTCAGCACCCAGTTCATCATGTTGCTCAACGAGCAGCAGGTCCGGCCCCGGGACCTCTCGTCGCTCCGATGCATGTTCACAGGTGGCGAGGCGGTTCCCTACGAGAGGGCCGCCGAGTTCGAGGACCGGTTCGGTGCCACTGTGCTTCAGTTCTACGGGTCCAATGAGACCGGCGCCCTGTCCCGGACGACGGTGTCCGACACCCGTGAGCGCCGCCTACGGACGGCCGGTCGCGTCATCGAGGACATGCATGTACGGCTCTTCGACACCGACGGATCTGACATCTCGGGGCGCGGGCTTCCCGGTATCCCGGGATGCCGGGGGCCGGCCACATGCCTCGGGTACTACGACGATGACGAAGCCAACCGGCGGCTGGTGACCCCCGACGGTTGGATGTTGATGGGAGACCTTGTCGAGATCGATGAGAACGGCTATCTCACCGTCGTGGGTCGCACCTCCGACATCATCATTCGTGGCGGAAAGAACATCAGCGCGCCAACGGTCGAGGCCGAAGTGGGCACCCACCCCGGGGTGGCGATGGTGGCCGCGGTAGCGATGCCCGACGATGTCTTCGGCGAGAGGGTGTGCGCCTACGTCGAGGTGCGGCCGGGTTGGGAGGGGTTGACTCTCGGCGATCTCACCGACCATCTCTCCTCGAGGGGAGTGACAAAAGAGTGGTTCCCAGAGCGGCTGATCGTCGTCGACTCGCTCCCCCGGTCATCGGGCGGCAAGATCGCTAAGGGCGAACTCCGTGAGGACGTACGACGTCGGAGCGGCCGATGACGACATGTTCGGCGGGAGAACGAGTCTCAGCTATGTGAGCGTGAACGTCGCCGTCGCCTGCGCACCACCGGAATCGGTGGCCACGATGGACTTCTGGCCCAGTGCTCCCCCCTTGCCCCTCCGTGGGATCATGGCGGGGCAGGAGAAGGTCCCGTCAATCGCCACGATGGCCGTGCACAACACGGTCTTGGCCTTCTTTGGCCTCTTCTTGCCGGACATGTAGGTCACCGTGACGATCTTCCCAGGGGTGAAGCCCACGCCGGAGAAGCTGACAGGCGTCCTTTTGGCTCCCGTGGACGGAGTCATCGTGACCGCAGTCAGTGACACACCGACGGTCAGCACGGCCGTTCCGGGGATCTCCGTCGACGTGTCCGTGGCGGTGACGGTGGCCGCACCGGCGGCGACGCCGGTAGCGAGACCCGTGGCGGAAACTGTGCCTGTGGCCGTGTTGGACGAAGACCAGGTGACGCTGTCAGTCAGATTCTGCGTGCTGAGGTTGGAATAAAGGCCGGTCGCTGTGAACTGCTCGGTCCTGCCGATGCCGATGACGCCCACCGGTGGCGTCACCGTGATGGCCACCAGTACAGCGGGTAGGACGGTCAAGGCGGCCGTTCCGGGGATGTCCGTCGATGGGTCGGTGGCGGTGATGGTGACCACCCCGTTGGCCACACCGGTGGCCAGTCCGGTGGACGAGACCGTGGCCGTGCCCGCTTCGGACGACGACCAGGTGACACTGTCGGTCAGGTTCTGGGTGCTCAGGTCGGAGTATGTGCCGGTGGCCGTGAATTGCTCAGTCTGACCGGCGGCGATGGAACCGACAGGTGGCGAGACGACGATGGCCACCAGGACGGCAGGAGTGACAGTAAGTGCGGCCGTCCCCGAGATCTTCGTCGACGCGTCGGTGGCGGTGATGGTGACCGCACCCGTGGCGTCACCGGTGGCCAGCCCCTGGGAGGAGACGGTCGCCGTCGCCTTCTTCGACGTTGCCCACGTCACGCTGTCGGTCAGGTTCTTGGTGCTCAGGTCGGCATAGATGCCTGTGGCCGTGTACTGCTCGGTCTGGCCGACCCCGATGGAGCCCACTGCCGGCGACACGGTGATCGAAATCAGGATCGGCAACCCGAGAGCTTCTGATGATTGGGCCAGGACCGAGCTGAGCAACCCGGTGATGAGAAGAGCGGAGAGCAGACGCGTCGCCCCGCCCCACCAGGACACCCGCCTGCGCTGGCTCAATGTCTCAACCCCTTACACCGTTGCATGCTGTCTGAGAGCCCGCCGAGACTTCTCAAAACAACTGTCACGAGCGGATCGCATGGGATGTGACACCCACCCAAAGTTTCTGATCCGAAGCAGGTACTCACAACGGAAGAACTACCTGCTCGTTGTAGGTGATTCCACCTGTCACGCAGACAAGGTCCTATGCCCTGGGCTCTGGACTAAGGGGGTCGGAGTTTTACTCGTCGAGCTTTGACAGCTCGCGCTCTGATAGGTCCCCTTCTGACGCGTCCGGCCTGGCGAGCCCGTTGGTCAGGGCAAAACGGACCAATTCGGTGCGCGTCTCGAGGCCGAGCTTGGCGAATACGTGGTTCATGTGTCCTTCCACCGTTCGGACGCTGACTCCGAGGTGGGCCGCAATCGCCTTGTTGGCGAGGCCTTCACCCACCAGGGCAACTATCTGCCGTTCCCGCAGGGTGAGATGGGCCGAAATGGCGACGTTCTCGCACTTCCGCAAATGGTCCCAACGTGCCGACACGGCGGGGTCGAGCACCGTAATTCCCAGGCTGGCGGCTCGGACGGCCCGAATGAGCTCTTTGCGTGGCAACGTTTTCAGCAGATACCCGGCCACCCCTGCCTCCAGCGCGCCGCGCACCAGGATGTCATCGTCGTAAGCAGAAAGGATCACGACCCGCGTGGAGCGATGGTGGACAGCAAGCTCGCGGGCTACGTCAATTCCATTGCGATCGGGTAACCGGAGATCAACGAGGGCAATGTCCGGGCGAACTTCGCCAGCCATGGCGATGGCGGCATTTCCGCCGCTGGCCTCTCCGACTACGACGATGTCATCGGTCGTCTCGAGAACCTGCCGTGTTCCGACGCGCTGCACTTCGTGGTCATCGACAATGAGCACTCGCAACTGGCCATCTGATCGACCAGCAAGTGACCCAGCTGAGCCGTCCAACACGTCCACCATGCTATCGGCCTCATTCTCCGTTGGTACGTGGTGATAACACGGTCTACGACATACCTAAATCGCCTCTTGCGGAACGCATATTCATGGGTGGAGGCGTGTCGTCAGGGGCTGATTCACGGGATATCAGGTGCTTTCACTTGGGTGAAATCCCGCTCTTCCCCTCACCGCTACGTGCCGAACGTTCTAAGCGGCGAGGCGCGGTCGGTGAGGAGAACCGACAGAGGAGGAGAGTTGACAAACCGAAGGTCGTCAAAGCTAAGAGCCGGACAGCAACGTCAACTGAGACCGGTCGAGGGTCAGCAACACAAACTTCGACCGATCGAGCGTGCCCTTATGCTCATCGCGCTCGACCTGGATCCCCGAGTCACCTATACAAACCACGAACTGCAGAGCGCCTGGCGTCGTCGGAAGATGGAGGTGCGTCCCGACACGGGCGGAAAGACCGTGGTTGACGCCGCCATCAACGCGGCCTACGTCACGCTGATAGCTCGGGCTGAGACGCCCAGGCCGCTCGAGCTAAGACTGTAACGCCAGGCGCCGGGGAGATCGCACGACCGACACCGGTTAGCGATGTTCTCGGTCATACGACATTTCGCGCCCGGGATGCGCGACGGATCTCACTCCATTGAAACACGTCAGGGAGGACGCTTCCATCCGAGAGCCTTCGGATGAGACAGCCCCGATCAACATGCTCCGCCACCTCGAACCCGTCGCTCCAAGTGCCGACGTAGCGGTTCCGAACATCGACGAATCCGCCCACATCGACGAGGGGAGCGCCAGCGGCATCGCTCTGGCGGAGATGTACTGATTCGATCGTGTGACCTCCTTGCCGGCCCTGATCGAAGGTCCGTGATCTGGAGTCCTCCAACAGGAGAGTCAGAGCAGAGTGTCATGACTCGGGGATCGCTACCCGGCCAACCCGACACCGCCCCTGGCCCGACGTCAGCCCCTGCCGACATGTGCAGTCGGAGGACTTCGAACCGGTGCGACACAGTTGCAGGAGAAATCGAATGACGAGTCCGAGATCTCTCGTAGGTGAAGCCACCGTCATCACGCTTGAGTACGGCGAAGATGGCGGGCACGTGCTCCTATGAACGATGGGGNNGTGCAGGGGTCAGATCTGGAGCAGTGAAGCGATCTCTTCACCCCGGACGTGGTGCCACCCGACGGTGGGGATGTCCCCGGATTTGGTGAAGAGGTCGTAGATGATGCACACCTCGGCATCATCGGCAACCACTCTCTGCTCTTTGGCCCCATCCACCGTCTCCGCCGTCTTCTGTATTCCGGCCATGTAGGCATCAATGCCATCAGCGGTAGCCATTGCTCCAAAGTCACGTCGTCGTGGACCAGTGAACGAGTCGTCGGAAGGTCGCCGTCGTCCATGCGTGCAGGCACTTGGTGGCAACGAGGTTCGGGGTCTGAGTCACGAGAATCGCTCTTGGCTGTGTGCATAGTTTGTCGACTCCCGACCCCCCCACCCCTTAGGTCTCCCGAGAAATCGATCAGAGGAGTGGTGCTCTAAGTGGGCGCTCGATGGCACTTAGTAGCCATACTCCCGTTCGCGACCACTCGACCCAGTCCTTCTCGAGTGTCGAACCAAATTCTTTGGCGAATCTCTGAACAGCGACGTCGTTCCCCCCGTACTGCTCTGCATCGACACGTAGTCGGCCCACGCACCAATAGGGGGTATCAATGAATAACTCGTCTCGACGGCACAATGTCGTCTATCGAGCTCTTCTTGTAGCCGGAGCTTTCGTCATAACTATGGTCACGGTGGTTTCGTCGGTCTCTGATGCGACGCCGTTGCCTTCAGCGAACGCCGCCGGCCCAGGGTCAACCGCCAATGCGGGTGTTGGTCTCGGTCACCTGTCGCCATACCTGTCACATTTCAAAACCGTCACNNCCAACGTGTCCTCCACCGTCCCTGGCAACGGTGACATCAATCCATACGGGATCGTCGACGTCCCCCAGACAACGGGCGCCCTCGTGCGGGGCGACACGCTGGTGAGCAACTTCAACGGGGCGTCGAACCTGCAGGGGACCGGGACAACCATCGTGCAGATCTCGCCGAATGGGCAGCAGAGCCTTTTTGCTCAGATAACGGGTCCACTCCCGGGGAAGTGTCCTGGTGGTGTCGGGCTCACGACCGCGCTCACCGTTCTCACAGGTGGCTTCGTGGTCGTTGGAAGCCTGCCCGTGACCGACGCCGGATCAGGCACTCCCGAAGCCGGATGCCTCATAGTGCTCAACAGCGTGGGTAACCCGATCGAGACCTGGTCGGGACAGAACATCAACGGTCCGTGGGACCTCACGGCTGTGCAGCTCCCGGGATTCGCGGAGCTGTTTGTGACGAATGTCCTGAACGGAACCGTGGCCGCCGGAGGCGCGCCAGTGAACCACGGCACGGTCGTGAGGCTCGACGTTGTCGACCTGCCGGGCCGCAATCCCCAGTTGGTGGGGTCCCGAATCATCGGATCCGGATTCGCCGAACAGTTGAATTCCTCAGCGCTGGTCCTGGGGCCGACCGGCGTGTCCATCGGGCGTGACGGGACGCTCTATGTGGCCGACACGGTCAACAACCGGTTGGCCTCCATCCCGTTCGCCTGGCTTCGGAAGACGGCGGCGTCCCACGGCGGACAGACCCTTACCTCTGGGGGCTCACTCAACTCTCCCTTGGGGATGGCGTTGGCCCCGAATGGGGATGTGATCACTGTGAACGCAGGAGATGGCAACGCTGTCGAAACGACGCCTTCGGGACAACAGGTCGACACGGTCCAGTTCGACCCAGCGGGGACCGGAGGGGACCTGTTCGGTTTGACGATCGCTCCCGGTGGGCACGGTGTGCTGTTCGTCGACGATGGCGACAACACCTTGAAGCTCTTCCATTAGGCCTGGAGGGGTGGTGGTTCACGATACGTAGTTGAGGAGTGCGCGCTACCCCTTCTCCGAGTGATTTTCGACGGGGGTCGGTCCGCCCTTTCGCTTATGCATGGATGCGATGCGGGTTCGCTCCATGTCGGCGAATTCTCCGAATGCTTCGACAGTGACGACCCCGTCCTGAACGAGCCGTCCCTGGCTGTATATCCGTCGTTGGGTTCGTTCGGTCACCCATGCCTCGAACACCGCCGGTTGGGAGATCAGGGTCGGCTTGCGATAGCGGATGGTGAGCTCGACCGTCGGGCCGGCGGCGCTGGCCATGAAGTTGGCGGCCGTCAGAATGATGTCGAATGCGCCGGCCAGGGCGGCACCGTGGACGCAACCGGGCGCCCCCTCGTACTGAGGGGCGAAGACGACTGTGCCGATGGCCTTGGGTGGCTGGAACTCGATCGTGATCGGAGGCGCCACCGGATTGCACGACCCGACGATCATGTCGAACGGCATGGCCTCAGCCATGGTGGTCGCCCGGCCTTGTTCGACCTCATAGTCGGCGAATCGGGAAGAAGGAACGGCTCCTGGTGCAGGCACGTACCGGGCCAGTTCGTCGGCTAGTCGGGAGGCCCGCACGGTGGCATCCAGGAGTACCTCGGGAGACGCCGACGAGGCGACGACCATCGTCATCAGTCGACGAACGGCGGCAGCAAGGTCCTCCCGGCCCCCTCCACTCCACGGTTTCGCACCCGGTCCTTCCTCGTCAGCCGTGATCTCAGACATGGTCGCTGGAAAACGGTCGGAAAAGGTGTCCTCGGGCGAAGGTCATCGGGCCACGATACGGGGCTTTGTCCACCCACTGGCGCTGCCCAACGCAGTGGCACCTGCCGGTGTCGACGTAGCGGGCCCTTGGCCGGGCCCGTCTTCGGGAGCCCGGGCCGCCTACCGAGCGTGTGGTCGGCAAGCCGAGCACTCGACACCGTGGCGGCAGCTCGGCTCTGGCCGGATTCTCTCGAGACCTCGCCTCGTACGGTTACGTCGAGAAGTCGGGCGCTGCGGCGCGGNNGCTCCTCCCACTCCTCCTGACGCCCGAGGGCGGTCATGTCGAGAAAGTAGTAACTCCCTCCGAGCGCTTCGGTGCCCCGGGCGTACACCGAGTAGGTATGGAAGATGGCATCGCCGTCGCGTAGGAATGTGCTGTACCCCGGCTGCTCCGACGATCCGTCTCCGAGCCAACCCATATCGATCCTCTCGAGCTCCTCCAGTGTCCGGTAATTCCACATGACGGGGGCGACGGATCCGTCGATGGTCACGTTGAAGTCGTAGTTGAACGCGCCGCCGAAGGACGAGTACCAGGGAAATGTCCAGCCCTTTTCGGATTTGTATCGGTTGATCTTGTGAAGCGGGGCACGTGACACGACGACAAAGTTGGTTTCACGCGACCTGAGGTGTGCGACGAGCCCAGGAGACATCTCGTCGGCTGACGCCGAGCAACTCGGACAGCCTTCCTCCCACTCTGGATCGAACATGAAATGCTGGATGATGAGCTGCCGACACCCATCGAACAGGTCGCCCAGGCTCCTTTTTCCCTCCGGTCCCTCGAAGACGTAGTCCTCCCGTATCTGGACCATGGGTAGTTGGCGACGCTTGGTACTAAGAACATCCCGCGCCCGAGTCATCGCCTTCTCCTCGGACAGGAGCTGCGTGCGGGCAGCCAGCCACTCGTCTCTTGTCACAACCTTCGGAAGGCTCATCGTGTGCTCCTCTCAGGTATCACAAGTGTCGACGTCCGACCTGTCCCGAATTCATCGGTCCATCGGGATCAGGGTCTCCCACGCCGCCAGCGATGATTTCTGGCCTGTTCAGGCGTCGTATCTGTATGACCTTCTCCACTCTCGCGACCTCCCCCGTAGCATGTGGGTCTGTGACCGTCGACGCCAGACCCTACGTCCCCGAGCATCTCGAGCTGCACCGCCGGGAGCTGACCGGATACTGCTACCGCATGCTCGGCTNNTCCAGGAGACGATGCTGCGGGCCTGGAGAGCGGCTCATGGGTTCGAGGGTCGCTCCAGTGTCCGGTCGTGGCTCTACCGGATCGCCACCAACGTATGTCTCGACATGCTGCGGAGTCGGCAACGCCGGGCGCAGCCCATGGACCTCGGCCCGTCTCGCCCGCCGGTCGAGTCTTCGTTGACGCCGATCCTGCCCGAAAACGCATGGGTGTCGCCCATCGCCGACGTCCGGGTCGTTCCGCTGAACGGCGACCCGGGCGAGATCACCGCGGCACGAGAGTCGATCCGCCTCGCTTTCATCACGGCCCTGCAGCATCTTCCGCCTCGTCAGCGGGCGTCCCTCATCTTGTGCCAGGTCCTACGGTGGCAGTCGGCCGAGGTTGCCGAGTTGCTCGACACCAGCGTGGCCGCCGTCAACAGTGCTCTTCAGCGAGCGCGAGCGACACTCGCCGCCGTCGATGTCGACCAACGTCCGCAGCCCATGGAAGCCGACCAGAGCGACCTGCTGGCCCGGTACGTGGTAGNNGCGTTACGACGTCGCCCTCCTGGTCACACTCCTACACGACGATGCCGTCCAGTCGATGCCCCCCTACGCCATGTGGCTCCAAGGATCGTCCGACATCGGTCGCTGGCTCGTCGGTCCCGGGTTCGAATGCAAGGGTTCACGCCTGCTCCCGACCGCCGCCAACGGATGTTCGGCGTTCGGTCAGTACCGGGTCGATCCGGCCGGTGGCCACCGGCCATGGGCTCTCCAAGTCATCGAGACCTCAGCGGGCCGAATCTCGGGTATCCACGCCTTCCTCGACACCGAGCAACTCTTTCCCCTGTTCGCACTTCCTGCTCACCTCCCGGAGTAGTCCGACGAGATCGAGGAGAACCGTCAAATCCTCGTCCAGGCCCCACAAAACGATGTATCCACCGGCGCGTCGGGCATGGAGCTGCCATCGAGCCACGGCGTTGACCACCGCGAGGTCGGGTCGACCCCGGCCTTCGACGACCCTGGTCACCAGTACGACGCCGGACGACCCTACGACGGCCAGATGACCCCAGGTCTCCATGCCGTCCATGGAAATTGGACGAGCAGGCTCCCGCGATTTCAGCGGTCGATGTGGACCGCTGGTACCCGGGTGATGGTGGAGCGACAACGGAATGGGACGAGGTCAGCCGTCGGGCTCGGTAGACGTCGTCGATCCCGTTCGGATCGCAAGGATCGAAGCCTCAGGATTTGGGATCGCTCGACCCCAGCAGGAGAGTGGCCAGGGTGCCGGCGAGCGCCGCGTTTCTCTTGATCTGTGGGTTGGAGGACGCCTCGGCGACGGCGAGTGCCTGGAGGGCGATCGCCCTAGACATCCCACGCCCAT
>PKWD01000020.1 GCA_003131945.1 Acidimicrobiaceae bacterium | reverse complement strand
TTGACGTCCCTCCCACGACTGAAGTCGTGGGATTCCCGGGTGCTCATGCGGCGACCGGTCGGGTTCGCGTTTCATCGGGCCCCTTACGGGGTGTCCCTCCACGCGCTGTGACCGCCAGCCCGGCGGCGAGGATGTTGGTTGCTGCGTTCACGTCGGCGTTGTCGTGGTGCTCACAGGCTCGACAGAGAAAGACCGCTTGGCTCTCGCGGTTCATCTCTTCGGTGTGCCCACAGGCCGAGCAACGCTGGGACGTGAACGCTGGATTGACCGCCACTACGGTGACGTCGCACGTGGCGGCCTTGTCTTCGAGCCGGCGGCGGAACGGGGACCAGCTCTGAGCCGAGATGGCCCGGTTGAGACCCCGCTTCTGGGCGACATGGGTTCCGGGTTGCTCGACGGTGCCCTGTGCCGAGCGGACCATGTTCTTGACCCTGAGGTCTTCGATGGCGATCAGGTCGTAGTCCCCGACCAGCTCAGTGGTGGTCTGCTCGATCCAGTTCTTCCGGCGATCGGCTTCTCGTGCCCGGAGCCTGCCCATGGAGCTCTTGGTCCTGGCCCGGCGGTTCGAGCCCTTCTGCTGGCGGGCCAGCTTCCGCTGGAGCCGACGCAAGCGGTGGGCTTCGTCTGCTCCGAGCCCGGGGGCATGGCGGCGCATTCGGCCGGACCCCGTGAGCGTGGCCACGACGCCGGCGTCGAGCCCGATCGAACGCCCGGTGGTCGTGCGCTCGAGCACGGGCTGTGGCGCAGTGAAGCTCACGTGCCAGCGCCCGGCTCGGTCCATCGTGATACGAGCCATGCCGAAGGCCTCGGGGAGCGGCCGACTCAGCCGAAAGCGGACCGGGCCGAGCTTGGCGACGCTGATAGTGGCCCACCTTCGGTTCAGGCGGACAACGGTGACGTCGCGCGCACAGAACCCCTCGTCGAGCCCGGCCTTGCGCCACCGGGGGCGGCGGTGGCTACCACCCCACCAGTTCTGAAGAGCACGGTCGAAGTCCCGAAGGCCTTGTTGCTGGACCGAGGAGGAGCCGTCGCCCAGCCAGCTGCCCCGACGAGCCTCAGCCAGCTGTCGGAGGCGCTCGGCCGAGCCCGGGGTCGAGCCCCGTCCCGGGCGCCAATAGTTGGCCTGCTCCAAGGCGAGGTTCCACACGTAGCGGGCGTCCGCACAGTGGCGCGCCAGTCTCTCCCGTTGAGCTGACGCGGGGGTGAGACGGTAGCGGTGGGCCATCAGGCGGCACGCTTCTGGTTCTCGACATAGCGACGGACCACCTCGAGGGGGGCGCCGCCGACCGTCGAGACAAACCATGACGGGCTCCACAGAGCGCCAAGCCGTCGCAGGTGGGGGAACTCCTGGCGCAACAGCCGCCACGAATGACCTTTGAGCCGCTGGACCAGTCCCGAGAGAGCGATCGCCGGGGGCACCTCGACGAGAAGATGCACGTGGTCGGGCATGACCTCCACCTCGATCACCTCGCCACCACATTCGGCCACCACGGACCCGATGATCTCCTTGAGCCGGGCCGCGACCGGGCCGGCCAACACCCGCCGGCGGTACTTCGGGCACCAAATGAGGTGGTACTTCGCCGAGTACACCGTCTTGTTCGACGACCGATAAGCCACAGCAGGAGCCTTTCAGGCGGGTGTATGACTGGGCCACATCGGGGTTCCGGCCCAGACGGCCCTTGACTCACGAGTGAAGTCGTGGGCTTGCGGGCCGTATTCGGTCACGGCGGACGAACTCGGTGGCGCCGTGGGCTCGGACGTATTGCTCAGCCACCCTCGGAATTGAGAACTTCCACGCCAAGGTCGTCGTTGGTTGTTGCTCCGAGAGATGTGAGACCAGTGTCGTCTCGTACTCCTGCGCGGCAAGAGGGACAACGCTCACAGAGAAGCCGACGCGGCCGATGCATCTTCAGGGATGCGATTGTGTCTGGCTCATTTCGCGCGCTGCCGATGAGCCCGGGCGGTCCGACCTGACCGGCGGATTCCGGACCCGGGACGAAGATGGTTGACACCGGGCCGTTCACCTGCTGCGATGTGCGCCGGGGGACGGATGAACATCCGTTCAGAAGGGGTCGTCATGGCAGCGATCAGCGGCACCGGCCAAGCGGGATCGTCGGCCATCGACAAGGACGTCGCCGAGCTCCACCGGCTCGGCTACGCCCAAGAGCTCCGTCGGCGGATGGGTGCGTTCTCGAACTTCGCCGTCTCGTTCACGATCATCTCGGTCCTGTCCGGGTGTCTCACCCTCTACTTCTTCGGGATGCAGGAGGGCGGCCCCGTCGACATCGTCTGGGGCTGGATCCTGGTGGGGATCATGACGACCGTCGTCGGCCTCGGGATGGCGGAGATCGCCTCCAAGTACCCGACGGCCGGAGGTCTCTACTACTGGTCGGCCAAACTGGCCAAGAACCAACCCGGCGCCTGGAGCTGGTTCACCGGCTGGTTCAATCTGCTCGGCCAGGTGGCCATCACAGCCGGCATCGACTACGGCTTTGCCTTCTTCTTCGCCTCGTTCCTCAACATGACCACGAACTACCCGACGACGGCCGGCTACATCCTCATCATCTACGCCGGTATCCTCATCATTCACGGCCTCCTGAACACCTTCGGGGTGCGGGTGGTGTCCCTTCTCTCGGACATCTCGGTCTGGTGGCACCTGCTCGGCGTAGGCATCATCGCCGGAATCCTCGCCTTCGTCCCGAGCCATCATGCCTCGGCCTCATTCGTCTTCACGAAGTTCGTCAACCTCTCGGGCTTCCACTCCACCCTCTATGTGTTCTTCATCGGGCTGTTGTTGGCCCAGTACACCTTCACCGGCTACGACGCCTCGGCCCACATGTCGGAGGAGACGCTGAACCCCGACATCTCGGCTCCGAAGGGGATCGTCAGCTCGATCGTCGTCTCCCTCATCGCCGGCTGGATCCTCATCCTGGCCATCACGTTCGTCATCCCCACCAATTCGGCCGTCTACGCCAAGACCGCCATACAGGAGTTCGCTCCCGTGCTCATCTGGACGGCCGCCGTCGGCCGCCACACCGCCGAATTCATGCTCATAATCGCCTTCATGGCGCAGGCCTACTGCGGCATGGCGTCGGTGACGGCCAACTCCCGCATGTTGTACGCCTTCAGCCGGGACGGCGCCGTGCCCGGACACCGTTACTGGCACCGCATCAACCCCCGGACGAGGACGCCAACGAACGGCATCTGGTTCTGCGTCGTGTTCGCCTTCATCCTCGCCATCCCCTCGATGTGGAGCGGCGTGGCCTACGGCGCCGTCACGTCGATCGCCACCATCGGTCTCTACATCGCCTACGTCATTCCCACCCTGCTCCGCCGTCTTCAGGGCAAGAGCTGGGAGGGTGGCCGCTGGAGCCTCGGCAAATGGAGCCCGTTCATCGGATGGCTGGGCGTGATCTGGGTGGCCGTCATCGCCATCCTCTTCATGCTGCCGGAGTTCTCTCCCATCAACCGCGACACCTTCAACTACGCCCCCATCGCCGTCGGCGTCGTCCTGTTGTACGCGGGCATCTACTGGCTGGTGTCGGCCCGCAAATGGTTCACGGGACCAAAAGCCCAAGGGACCGAGGCCGAGTTGGCCCACATCGAGCAGGAGTTCTCACAGATCGAGCTGAAGCTCGAGGAAGTCGATTGAGGTTTTCATACACCGAGCTGTGAGCGGAGGTCGTCGACATCGCGGCGCAGGGCGGCCACCTCGGCCTGCAGCTCGGCCACCTCGACCGCCAGCGGCACCGTCGATGCCCGGGTGTTCACCGATACATCGTCGTGTTCCGCCGCCTCTTCCACGTCGGGACGAGACACCGCTGACGCCGCCAGGGGCGACGAGAGAACCGTCGCCGGCACGGCCCGACCGAGGAGCTGCTCATAACGGTCCTCCTTCTGTCCGAGATGACGACCGAGCCGCCGGACGAGCGGTGGATCGAGCAGAGCCAGCGCCTCGAGCTCGGCCTCGACCTCGGTCGTGTCGGAGAACTCCGCCATGCGCTGCGTGCGGGCCCGGAGCTCGGCCAACGTCTGTGGACCGCGCAACATCAAGACGGCCACGAGGGCCAACCTCGGAGTGTCGATGCCCAGGGCCTCGTCCATGGTGTGGCCGAACCGCAGGGCCGACCGGCCGTGGGCGGGGTGGAAAAAACGGGCCAGGCCCTTCGTCTTGGCCCTGGTCACGGCCGCCTCCACCGTTCGTTCGTCGTAGCTGACGACGGGGTCGCGGCTGGTCGCCTGATTGCAGGCCAGGGTCAGGGCGTTGAGGCTCAGGGGATACTGCGCGGGGGTCGTCAACTGCTTCTCGGCCAGGCATCCGAGGACCCGCATCTCCTCGGGGTCGAGCTCCATCGCCCGGAGCATACGGGCGAAATCCACCGACGCCATGACAGATGGAATAGCCGTCGCCCGGGGACGGTTACCCCACAGGAGGGGCGACGCGCGCCCTCGAGGAGGAGACCCAACCATGGAAGTGCAGGAGCTCGGACATATCGTCCTGTACGTGCGCAACCTCCAGCGGTCGGCCGCCTTCTACCGCGACGTCCTGGGCTGGCGCCAGATCTTCCCGACCGAGGGCGAGCGCGACGGCATCGGCTTCCCCGCCGCCGCCTTCTCGGCGCCCTCGGGGCGCACGCATCACGAGTTGCTCCTCATCGAGGTGGGCGAGGATGCCGCACCGGTCCCCCGGGGGCGGCGGGTCGGGATGTACCACTTCGGGCTCAAGATCGGCGACTCCGACGACGCCCTGCGCGACGCCTTGCGCCAGCTGGAAGTCTCCGGGTCCACCGTGGTCGGATCGAGCGACCACACGGTGACCCACAGCCTCTATGTCGAGGATCCGGACGGCAACGAGATCGAGCTGTACATCGATGTTCCCGGCGTGAGCTGGGACCTGGAACATGNNGAGCTCTACGTCGACGTCCCCGGCGTCGACTGGAAGAGCCACCCCGAGCTCCTCGCCAGTCCCGTCAAACCTCTCCGGCTCTGAGTCTCTCTGCGTGAGCGAGAACCGCTTCACCCGTTAGCGGAGGCCTTCCCCCTCGTCATCGGGCCTGACCGAGGCCGACCGGGCCCGGACCCGGGCCCACAACGTCGACAGAGCGAGGATGGCGACGACGAGCACGGGCAGGGCGCCGACCACCACCGCTCTGATACCGATGTTGTGGACGAGGAGAGCGGCGATCCCGATGGCCACGAGGGAACCGACGAGCAGCTCCGGCGTGTCCCCCACGAGGAACTCCCACCAGAACCGACCGAAGGCCACCACACCGCGACGCCACCACGGTTGCCCCTCACCCGACACGTACACCACCCCGCTCCCGCACGAGCGTCGAGCCGAGCAACCACGCCACCACGCCGTACACACCGACAAGCACGAGGAGGGCGAGGTCGGCACCGGGCCAGTGCACCCCGATCCCCTCGCCCGTCCAGAAGGTGCCGTAGCTCACGAGCATGACGCCCACGATGGCTTTGAGGAGGTTCTCCGGCACCCCCGAGAGCTGTCGGGCCACGACGGCCCCCACCGATCCCACCACCACCACCGCCGCCANNAAGGCCACCGTGAACGCCGTCGGGTCGCGCCCCTTCTCCCGCCGCCCCGACGACAGCTCGGCCACATGGTCACGGAAGATGGTGTCCTCGTCGTGCTTGGCCTTCAACCCCGCCGTCCGCAGCACCGCCTTGCGCAACCACTGCAGTCCGAACACCAACAACAGGCCACCGACGATGACGCGCAGGGTGCCGAGAGGGACGTAGTGGACGAGGGCGGGACCGACGGCGGCCACGAGCCCCACCAGCACGGCCACGGCCNNCCGAACGCCAGCCGCGGGTCACCCCCACGGCGACGACGACCGTCAGAGCCTCGACCATCTCCACGGAGCTGGCCAGGAATACGGCCACCACCAGGACGGCACTGCTGCTGTGCACGGCTCCTCCTGTTCTCCGGCCCACCACCAGCCTTGCATGCCATCACGGGGCCCACGGCGCCGCGCCGTGGCCCACCCATCAGCGAGACTGTCACGATGCCTCGCCTGATCCTGTGGGACATCGACGGCACTCTCGTGCGCGCCGGGGACGTCGGAGCCGTGATCTTCGATGTGGCCATCGAGAAGCGGCTCGGCCGGCCGCCGTCGAGCCGGGTGCTCATGAGCGGCAAGACCGACCCCCAGATCGTGCTCGAGTACCTGAGCGAGTTCGACCTTCCCGATGCCCACACCGAGCTCCCGGCCATCCTCGAGGATCTCGCCGCCGAGCTCGCCGCCCGGGCCGCCGTGATCAGCGCCCACGGGACGGTCCTGCCCGGGGTGGCCGAGCTCCTTCAGAGGTTGGACGCCGACGAGGATGTCGTCCAGACCGTGCTGACCGGCAACATCGCCCCCAACGCCATGGTGAAAGTGGGCGCCTTCGGACTCGACCGTTGGCTCAACCTCGAGATGGGCGCCTACGGCAGCGACCACGCCGACCGCAATGAGCTCGTCCCCATCGCCATGGCCAAGGTCGAGCAAGCACGGGGCCTCCGCTACAAACCCGACGACGTCTGGGTGGTGGGCGACGCCCCCAATGACCTCGCCTGTGCCCGCGCCGCCGGGGTGCGCTGCCTGCTCGTCGCCACCGGCCGCCCCACCTTCGACGAGCTTGAGGCGTTGCACCCCGACGCCATCCGGCACGACCTGTCCGACGTCGACGACATCTACGGGCTCCTGGCGCCGTAGCCGGGCCCGGCGCGTCCGGGCCCGGCGCGTCCCCGGCCCGCCGGTCCGCCAGCACGCGGGGCCCGCCACCGAGTAGGACATACGGCCATGGAAACTTTCGCCTCCGCCGTCGAGGTCGCCGCCGCCGTGCGCAGCCGTGCCATCAGCCCCGTCGAGGTCCTCGACCACTGCCTGGGGCAGGTCGACAAGCTCAATCCCGAGCTGAACGCCGTCATCTGGCGCAACGACGAAGAGGCCCGGGCCGAGGCCCAGGCGCTGGCCGACGCCATCGTGAGCGGCGTCATCGAACCGGGCCCCTTCGCCGGCGTCCCCCTCCCCATCAAGGACCTCACCCCCGTCGAGGGCTGGCCCGTCACCTACGGCTCCTTCGGGGCGCCCGAGGGGACGAACAACGAGGGCGAGCTCGTGACCGAGCTCCTGCGGGCCGCCGGGTTCCTGCTGTGCGGGAGGACCAACACCCCGGAGTTCGGTCCCCTGACCGTGGCCGAGAACACCCGCTACGGCATCACCCGCAACCCCTGGGACCCGAACCGTTCACCGGGCGGTTCCAGTGGCGGGGCGTCGGCCGCCGTGGCCTCGGGGATGTTCCCCGCGGCCCATGCCAACGACGGGGGCGGATCGATCCGGATCCCGGCGTCGTGTACCGGACTGGTGGGGCTGAAACCCAGTCGCGGGCGGGTACCGGCCCGGGCCCCGGGTTGGTTCGGCATGGCCGTCGAGGGCGTCGTGTGCCGGACGGTCACCGACGCCGCCGCCATCCTCGACTGCATTTGCGGTCCCGATCTCTTGTCGTGGGAGAACGCGCCCGCCCCCGCTCGCCCCTTCGCCACCGACGTCGGGGCCGATCCCGGCCGGCTGCGGTTCGCCCTGTGCGTCGACTCGGCCCTCGGCCTCGCCGTCGAGGCGGCCCCGCGCGCGGCGGTCGAGGAGACGGGCCGGCTCCTCGAGAGTCTCGGCCACCACGTCCAGATCCTCGATCACGACGTTCTCGATCCCGCCGCCATCGGCGCTTTCCTGAACGTCGTCAACACCGGCTACGGGGACTACCCCGGTGTCGACTGGACCAAGGTGGAGCCCCACAACGCCGCCGGCCACGCCGCCGGTCAGGCCGTCGACGGACTGACCGTCGTCCAATCCCTGCACGACCTCCAGCGCGCCAGCAGGGCCGTCGTGGCCCGCTTCGGCCGGGACTTCGACGTCCTCGTCACGCCCACCATGTCCATCGAGCCTCCGGTGGCCGGCGCCGTCCTGGCCGAAGCCCATGCGCAGCCCGAAAGCCCACCGGCCACCGCACTGGCCATGGTGGCCTTCACCGCCACCTTCAACATCACCGGACAGCCGGCCATCAGCCTGCCCCTGCACTGGAGCGAGGCCGGGCTCCCCGTCGGCGTCCAGTTCGTCGGGGGGCCCTGGCAGGAGTCACTGCTCGTGCGGGTGGCCTCTCAGCTCGAAGAGGCATCACCGTGGGCGCACCGTCGCCCGCCTCTGTCCTCGTCGTAACGACCCTGTCCTCGCCCTCACGGATCAGACCCTAACGAGATCAGAAAGGCGCCGGTCGCCAGCCGCGCCTTACCCGCCCTCGAGTTGCCGGTAGATCGTGCCCGAGTCGAAGTAGACCCGCTCGCACGCGATCCCTTCGCCTTCGAAGATGAAGAGGGCGACCATCGGGCAGCGAAAGGAACGCCCCGACGGCTCCTCCCCGGCCAGCGACCCGGTGTGCGTGCCCAGGAGATCGAACTCCACCACCACGGCGCCCTCGGCATGGTGGACGGCCCTGATCTCGTTTCTCTGGTCGGGGAAGACCGCACGCGAGGCGGCGTAGTAGGCCGACACCTCCTTCACCCCGTCGTACACCTGACCGGTGCCGATGAGCTCGTAACGGGGATGGCTGAACGTGGCCAGGGTGTCCTCGAAACGCAGCTCGTTCTCCGACGCCATGTGCTCCCGCACGACGGCCTCCTGGCGCTGCTTCCAATCCGTCATGGGGACCCTCCGATGCTTGGGCCGCAACCTACGCCCTTTGGGCCGGACCGGTGGCCGTGAGCGACAATGGCGCCCGTGACCATTCGCGTGGGTTTCCTCGGTGCCGGATTCATCGCCAACGTCCATGCGTCACTCCTGCGCTCCTGTGACGTCGTGAGCTGGGCCGGCGTCTACGACACCGACAGGTCCCGGGCCGAGGCCTTCGCGGCCAAGACCGGAGCCACCGTGTGCGGGGACGAGGACGAGGTCCTGGCCGGCTGCGACGCCGTGTTCATCTGCACATGGACCTCCGAGCATCACCGTCTGGTGGAGATGGCCGCTCGGCGCCGACTGGCCATCTTCTGCGAGAAACCCTTGGCCACCGACCTGGCCGGCGCCACCGCCATGGCCGAGGTCGTCCGCCGGGCCGGGGTGGTGAACCAGGTCGGGCTCGTCCTGCGCTTCTCCCCCGCCTTCTGCTGGTTGCGGAAGCTGATCTCCGAGCCAAAGAGTGGCCGGGTCATGAGCGTCATGTTCCGCGACGACCAGTACATCCCGTTGCAGGGGATGTACAAGTCCACCTGGCGAGGCGACGTGGCCCGGGCCGGTTCGGGGGCTCTGCTCGAGCACAGCATCCACGATGTCGACATCATCGAATCCCTCGTCGGCCCCGTGGCCACCGTGTCGGGCCTCACCTCGGAGTTCCACGGCATCACGGGCATCGAGGATGCCGTCACCCTGTCGCTGTCGTTCACCGGCGGGGCGGTGGGATCCCTTTTGTCTGTCTGGCACGACATCCTCGAGCGCGAGAGCTCCCGTTACGTGGAGGTCATCTGCGAGAACCTCTGGTGCGCCATTGACACCGACGACTGGTGGGGACCGGTGCGTTGGGCCCGCACCAACGAGGAGCCGGGCACCCTCGAAGGACGGGCCCTGGGCGAGAGCGTCTGGAGCGCCGGGCTGGCGCCGGTCAACCCCGATGAAGGTTTCCTCGCCGCCATCACCGGCGGACAGACGGCCGGGCCCGACTTCGAGAGCGCGCTGCGGGCCCACATCGTGGTCGACGCCGCCTACCGATCGGCGGCCCAGGGAGGCGCCCCTGTCTCGGTGCCCGCTCCCACCACCGGAATCGCCTGACGGCGCACCCCGCCTGATCGACGGCCGGCCGCCCGCTACCGGTAGGCGGCCTCCTGCTCTGAGACGATCTGGACCAGGTTGCCGAGGGCCAGGTTCACATCGTCGAGATGGAGCCCCCACTGCGGGCCGAGCGTTTCGGTGACCCGGGGGCGACTGTCGCCCGCCGTGGCGATGTCGTTCACCTGGAGCCAGGTCGCTGCGCCCGAGCTCTGGCACTGCGCCGTGTAGAGGTCCGGGTACTCGACCCACGGCGTCGTGACCGACACGCCCGGTGTCACCGATGACGACGACACGAAATAGGGGTCGAGCGGTCCGCTGCCCCCGGCCAGATCGGACGGGTTGGTGCACAGCACCTGCATGCCCGTCGTCGCCGTCTGATCCGACTGGAGACTGACACCTTGTCCCGGCCGTCCGAACAGGCTCTTCTTGGGCGGCTGCCCCAGGTACGACGAGTAGGCGATGACGCAGCCCGTCTGACCGTCGGACCGGCAGGCGGGGATGTTCTGGAAACTGCCACCGACGTCCTCACCCACTGGCACCTGGACGTTGCCGCCCAGGATGATGGCCGACACCACGAGCTTGCGCAGCGACGGATTCGGGTCGATCTGGCTGCGCAGCAGGCGGATCAGCATGGCCGCGCCCTGCGAGTGTCCGATGAAGACGATGGGTCGGCCATCGTTGTCGTGCGCCAGGTAGTCCCGCCATCCCGACAGCACGCTGGCATAGGCGATGGCGTCGGCCGCTGGATCGTTGCCCAGACCCTTGGCCAGAGAACCCTCGGTGCGCTGCCGGTACATGGGCGCCCACACCCGGCAATCCTGTGAGAACCGGGCCGCCTGGGCCATCGCCGCGCCGATCTCGGCCGGTTGCACCACCAGATTGGCGTTGTCCGTGGGCTGCGTGCTCACCGTCGGGTACACGTAGAAGCAGTCGAACTTCGGCGCCGTCGCCGGTTGGGCCGGTTCGCTCATGGTCGACCCGTTGGCCGAGACGGCGGTGGCGTCGAGGTTCCCGGCACACGGATCGTCCGCCAACCCGGGACGGCACAGCCATACGGTGCCCGCCGCATCGGTCCGCGACTGAGCGGTTGCGGCCGTCGGCCCCGTCGTCGGCACCGTGGTGGTCGTCGCCGGCGCCCCCACCCCATGGGGGCCGACAGGAGAGGAACAGGCGGCGGCCACCATCCCCACCAGCCCGATCGTCACCACCACCGTGACGCGTGACACCACCTCGGCTCCTCCTCCCGCTGCGCCCCCCGGCCGCCGGCCCACTCGGTCCAACGACCGGACAACTCGGGCCAACTAGTTACCTGTGGTAGGTAAATGCCTCTACACTGACCCACATCATGGGTGCCACGAAACGGATGTTATGACGCTGCGAACGCCGGAACAGACCACCACCGGAGAGATCGACGGGGCCCTGCTGTCGGTGGCCCGGGTCATGAACCAAGTGCGTGTCCACGCCAAGCTCCGGGCCGAGGCCGGCGTGGACATAGACCGGGCCGGAGCGGCCGTGCTGTACAAGCTCCTGGTCGAGGGCGACAGCCTCCGCCTGTGCGATCTGGCCGAGCGCCTCGGCATCGACTCCCCCGCCGTCACCCGCAAGGTGCAGCAGCTCGAGCATCTCGGTCTCGTCGTGCGCTCTCCCGACCCGGTGGACGGTCGTGCCTCGCGATTGCTGCTCACCGGCGAGGGAAGGCGGTCCATCGAGCGGCTGCTCGGTGCCCGACGGGTGTGGCTCGAAGAACTGCTGTCGGAGTGGCCGACGGCGGACCGCCAGGAATTCTCCCGGCTCCTGCAGCTCTTCGCCGCCACCATCGAAGAGGACGTCGAGGCGCGCCATGGTCACTGAGCTCGAACAAACCCCGCCCGTCGTCGTCGCTGACGACGAAATATCGCCCGCCGAGCACCGCCGGATCCTGGTGATCCTCGGGGCGCTGATGCTCGGCATGCTGCTCGCGGCGCTCGACCAGACGATCGTCTCGACCGCGCTGCCGACGATCGTCGGCGACCTCGGCGGCCTCAACCACATCTCGTGGGTCGTCACGGCGTACCTGCTTGCGCAGACCGTGGTCATGCCGGTGTACGGCAAGCTCGGCGACCT
>PKWD01000074.1 GCA_003131945.1 Acidimicrobiaceae bacterium | reverse complement strand
CGAAGGGCTTCAACCAGCGCGGCGAGGAAGTCTGCTTCTTCCGCCGCAAGCTCATGGTGTGGACCGGTGACGCCGCGCCACCGCGGCGACGTCCCTACGGGGACGACGTCTGGAATTGAGCGGCGCCCGAGCGGCGGACCCGGTGGCCCCGTCGGGCGTGCGACGGGCCGCCCTGCGCCGAGCCGTGCTGGCCTTCGGCCGGTCGGGTCTGCGCACTCTGCCCTGGCGCGAAACCCGTGACCCGTGGGCGATCCTGGTGAGCGAGGTGATGCTTCAGCAGACGTCGCCGGCCCGCGTCCTCGAGCCCTACCGCCGGTTCCTGCGAAGCTTCCCGACGGTTCGGGCCTGCGCCGCCGCTGGGCCCGGAGACGTCCTGCGGGCCTGGGCGGGCCTCGGATACAACCGCCGGGCCCGGAACCTCCATCGCGCCGCCACAGTCATGGTCGAGAGGCACGGCGGAGACGTCCCCGGCGATCTGGCGGCACTGTGCGCATTGCCCGGAGTCGGACCGTATACGGCGCGCGCCGTTCTGGTCTTCGCCTACGAGACCGACCATGCCGTGGTGGACGTGAACGTGGCCCGGGTCATCGCCCGAGCCGTGGTGGGCGGCGCCGTCTCCGCGGCGCGGGTGCAGGAGGTGGCCGACGGTTTGGTGCCACGGGGACGGGGCTGGCTGTGGAACCAGTCGCTGATGGAGATCGGCGCCGTTGTGTGCGGGGCGCGCTCTCCGGCATGTGACCGTTGTCGTTTGGCGCCACGCTGCGCGTGGGCGGCGGCGGGGCGACCGCAACCCGATCCGGGGGCGCCCCGAACCCGGCAGAGTGCGTTCGTGGGATCCGACCGTCAGGGCCGGGGTCGGCTCGTGTCGGCCTTGCGAGGTGGACCAGTACCTCCTCGACGACTGGCTGCCGCGTGCGGGTGGCCGGACGACGTCCTACGGGCCCGGAGGGTGGCGGACTCCCTCGTGTCCGAGGGTCTGGCTCTCCGGGGCCGCGGCGGCGTCGTGACTCTCCCCTGACACCGCTACACCGAACCGATGAAACGCAAGACGTGCTCGTTGACGGCGTTGGGTTGCTCGACCTGGAGGAAGTGACCCGCCTGGGCGACGGTGACCTGTTCCGAGCCGGGGGACAGATACGGCAGGACGTCGCCTATGCCGTCGATGGCCAGGCACCCGTCGTCGGCGCCGTGCAGGTACAGAGTCGGCTGGGGTGGCATACCTCCGGCGGCCACCTGGGCAGCGGCATAGGCGGGGTCGTACAGGGTCGGGTCGAACATGGCCCGGTAGTAGCCGATGGCCGCCACCAGGTTGTCCGGGTTGCCGATGGCCTCCTTCACCCGAGCGACATCCCAGCTGCCGTCATACCCGGGGGACCAGTCCGACCACAGTCCGTCGATGAAGGCGTGGTCGTCGAGGGAGACGGCCGTTTCGGCCAGAGGGGTCTGGAACACGAATATGTAGAAGCTCCGCTTGAGCTGCGCGTAGGTGAAGAAGGACGTCGCCATGGCCCCTAGCGGGGGCACGGCCATTGTGACCACCCGGCTCCAGCGGCCCGGCTCGTGCACCGCCGCACCGGTGGCGGCGGCCGCACCCCAGTCGTGTCCGATGAGCACCGCCCTCTCATTACCGCCCAGCACGTCGTGCAACGCACAGGCGTCGGTGGCGAGCGCCCCTGTCTGGTAGCGACCGTCGGCGGGGATCTGGGTGGGCGCATAGCCGCGCATCCACGGGGCCACCGCATGAAACCCGGCATCGCCCAGCGCCGGCAGCAGATACCGCCAGGTATGGGCCGAGTCCGGGAAGCCGTGCAGACAGAGGGCGAGTGGCCCGTTGTCAGGTCCGGCTTCGAGGTACGAGAACTCCACGGCATTGGCTTTCACCATTCGTTCCTGCATGGAGGCAGAGTAGTGTCGGAGGGGTAAGGACCTCCCCGGTCCAGAGCCCGAGCGGGCGCCGTCGTCGGAGGCGACGGCAGCAGGACGAGGGGAGGGTGAGACCGGAGGGAGGCGTACGCTGAAAGTCACGTTCTTCGGCGTACGTGGTTCGTGCCCGTGTTCGGGGGCGGAATACGTCCGCTACGGGGGCAACACGTCCTGCGTGGCCGTCACCGTGGGAGACGAGCCACCCATCGTTCTCGATCTCGGCACCGGCNNGAGCAACCGTCACGTTCTGGGGTGTGCGCGGCTCGACGCCGTGCGCGGGACCTCGCTACGCCCGCTACGGGGGCAACACCTCGTGCGTGTCCCTCGAGGCGCCCGGGCATCAGCCGATGGTGTTCGACCTCGGCACCGGCCTGCGGGAGTATGGCGACACGGTGACCGCCCAGTTCACCGCCGAGTTGGCCGCGAACCGGCTCACCAGCCCCTACCTCGCCACCGCGCTGCTCACCCACCTCCACTGGGACCACATCATCGGCCTTCCCTTTTGTACCCCGCTGCTCAAGGCCGGCACCCGGATGGACGTCTACGGACCGCCCCAGGTCGGCGGCACGCTCCACGATGTGATCGATCGCGTGGTGATCCCACCTTTCTTTCCCGTACAGGTGAAGGAGCTTCATGGATCCATCGACTTCCACGAAGTCGATGAGGATGTCTTAGCCATCGGGTCAGCCAAGGTCGTGGTGCGTCGGGTTCCCCACGTGGGCACGACCCTCGGGTACCGAATCGAGGCCGACGGAGCCAGCGTGGCCTACGTGAGCGACCACCAGACCCCGGACGACCGCCAGACGGTGGCACCGAGCGTGCTCGAGCTGTGCGACGGTGCTGATCTGCTCATTCACGACGCGCAGTACACCGACGAGGAGTTCCTCACCAAGTCCACCTGGGGCCACTCGACAGTCGGGTACGCCGTCCACGTCGCCGCCGAGCAGCACCGGGNNTCGCCGCCGAGGCGGGCGTCCGTCGCCTGTCGCTTTATCATCACGATCCCGATCACACCGACGAGATCCTCGATCGCATAGCCGACTCGGCGGCCAAGGCTCCCGGAGCTGATCAGCTCGAGACCGTGTCGGCCGCCGCTGAAGGCTCGACCGTCGATCTTGGTCACAACTGACCGACGTGGACGCCGCCAGCGCCTTCGACACCGGGCGCTTCCGAGAGGTCATGGGCCATTTCGCCACCGGAGTGACCATCATCACGGCCATGGAGGACGATGGCCCCGTCGGATTCACCTGTCAGACCTTCGTCTCGCTGTCGTTGGAGCCACCGCTCGTCGCTCTGGCCCCGGGAAAGAACTCCACCAGCTGGCCCCGCATCGCCCGGGCGGGAGCGTTCTGCGTCAACGTCCTGGCCGAAGACCAGGAGGCTCTGTGCCGCGACTTTGCCGTCTCCGGTGGAGACAAGTTCGCCGGCGTGGGTTGGCGGATCGGCGGCAATGGCGCCCCCCAGCTCGACGGGGTCCTCGCCTGGTTGGAATGCGCCTTGGTGGCCACCCACGACGCCGGAGACCACGAACTGGTCATCGGCAGTGTGCACGACATGGGGGTGACCCGGGGCCGTCCTCTCGTGTACTACCGGGGAGGCTTCGGGCGATTCGAGCCCTGAGGCCAAAGGCCGCGCTGTAGCCTGAAGCGCCGTGCCCGAGATCAAGCCCTCCAAGGTGATCAGTGACGTCGTCGTCGTGGAGCCCGACTCCCATGGCGATGAACGCGGGCGCTTCGTCGAGACGTACCGACGGTCATGGTTCGAATTCGGCCGCGAGATGATCCAGGGGAACCGGACCGAGAAGCAGGCCGGCGCCGTGGTCGGTCTGCATTACCACCTCCACCAGGCGGACTACTGGTACGTGCTGCGCGGCCGGGCCCGGGTCGTTCTGCACGATCTGCGCGCCGGCTCACCCACCGACGGCGCCACCTTGGAAATCGATCTCGACGGCGAGACCGACCGAGGGGTGTTTATTCCCCCCGGCGTGGCCCACGGCTTTGCCTCCCACACCGATCTACTGATGTGGTACCTGGTGGATGGCTACTACAACCCAGCCGACGAGCTCGGTGTGGTTTGGAACGACCCTGACGTCGGCGCCGACTGGGGAGTGACCGATCCCGTCCTGTCGACCCGGGACCAGGCGAACCCCCGTCGGGTCGACATCGAGGCTGCGCTGCGGCCACGTTACGGCCTTCGGACCTGAGCCAGCGAGGTGACGGTGGAACGATCATCGGCACGGATAGCACCCCGGCTGGACTCGGGTGCCGGGAACCGGCACGCTGACGCTATGGACGAGTCGCGCCAGTGGGTCGAGTTCGGACGATGGCTGGTTGAGCAACGCGAGGAACGGGGCCTGCGCCGACGGGACGCAGCGCGCCGGGCGAAGATCTCCGAGGCCCTGTGGCGGGATCTCGAGACGGGTCGCAAGGAGGCGATCGGCGGCATCAGGCTGCTTCCGAACCCCAGCCAGGATGTATTGGAGCGGGTAGCCGGTGCCCTCGAGCTGCCGGTCGAGGACGTCCTCGCCCGGGTGGGGAGGGCCACCTCGGCGCGACGGAGCCTGGCGCGCTCCGATGCCCCCAAGACCGACGACGACGGCTCGCTGCTGTCCATCAAGCTGAGGCGACTCTCGGAGCGCGACAGAATCCTGCTCGAGCGCCTGGTCGACGCCATGCTCGAGCACGAGGATCGGTAACAGGCGGTCCGTGCGTTTCGGCATCTTCTACGAGCACCAGTTGCCGCGTCCATGGGGTCCAGACGACGAACGCATCCTGCTCAAGAACGCCCTCGATCAGGTCGAGTTGGCCGACTCCCTCGGCTTCGACTGCGTCTGGGCCGTGGAGCACCACTTCCTCGAGGAGTACTCCCACTCGTCGGCGCCCGAGGTGTTCCTGGCCGCCGCCAGCCAGCGGACCAGCCGCATCCGACTCGGCCACGGGATCGTCCAGCTGCCCGTCGGCTTCAATCATCCGGCCCGGATCGCCGAGCGGATCGCCACGCTCGACCTGGTGTCCGACGGACGGGTGGAGTTCGGTACGGGGGAATCGAGCTCCGAGGCTGAGCTCGGCGGCTTCGGTGTCGACCGGGCCACCAAACGGGCCCAGTGGCACGAAGCGCTCGACGTCGTGACCCGCCTGCTCGTCGAAGAACCCTTCGCCGGCTACGACGGCGATTTTGTCCACATGCCGCCGCGCAACCTGGTGCCCAAGTCTTGTCAGCGGCCCCACCCTCCGTTGTGGGTCGCATGCAGCCGCCGGGAGTCGATCCACCTGGCCGCCACCAAGGGCATCGGTGCCCTGACGTTCTCGTTCATCGAGGCGGCCGAGGCCAAGGCGTGGGTGGACGACTACTACGACACCATCGCCTCGGCGGAATGCGTCCCTGCCGGCTTCGCCGTGAATGCCAATCTCGCCTGCGTGCTGCCTCTGATGTGCCACGCGGATGAGGCCACCGCCATCGACCGGGGCATCGACGGGAGCCACTTCTTCGGGTACTCCCTGGCCCACTACTACGTCTTCGGCATGCACAAACCGGGCGTGACGAACGTCTGGGAGGAATTCGAGCAGAACCGCGAGCGATTCGGTTTCAGCCGGGACATCGCCGCCCGCACCGGCCAGCCCCTCGGCGCCCAGCTCATGGAGCAGGGTCTCGGTTCTCTGCGGGGGGCGGTGGGTACCCCCGATCAGATCCGGGCACTGGTGAGGGCGTATGAAGACGCCGGGGTCGACCAATTGATCTTCGTGAGCCAGGCGGGAAGGAACCGCCACGAGGACGTCTGCGAGTCGCTCGAGCTCTTCGCCCGTGAAGTGATGCCCGAATTCAAGGACCGGGTGGAGGCCGGTGACGCGGCCAAGGCCACTCGACTGGCCCCCTCCGTCGAGGCCGCTCTGGCCCGACGCGAGCCTGTGCGATCGGTGTCGGCCGGTTATTGCTTCCCGGCCGCCCCGGCTTTCTGACCAGGACCGCAGCCCTCGGACAGCGGTGATGCAAGCCGCGATACCCATGGGGCGCCGCTTTGGCTTGAATGGTGGGCATGGACGCTGTTTTCCTGGTCGGCGCGATCGCCGTGGTGGGCGCCGTCATAGCCCGGGTGACCTGGCGGCGTCCCGCCGACGAGAGGCACTCGATCCAGAGTCACCAGCAGACCCTGGAAACGTTGAAATCGATGGCCGACCGTCGTCCGGCCGCCCGCGACAGGGCCGTGGGGCCACGCTCGGATTCGGGTTCCGGAGGTTCGCTGCGGCCCACCCGGGATCGACCCGGACCCCTTCATGGCCGGCCCGCACCTTCCGGACCAGGGCGTTCGAGCCCAGCGCGTTCGAGCCCGGCGGATTCCGGCTCGGTGAGAGCGCCGGCCACACCGACGTCGAGTAGCAACGGGCACGAAGAATTGGTCTTCGTCGACGACGCCACGAGACCATCGGCGCCCCGGGCCGACGAACCCGTCCGAGGCTCCGTGCTCGCGTTGTCGAGGGACCTGCCCCGGTCCGGTCGAGGACATCGACGGGGCCTGGCCCCTCGGGGTCGCTCCCGCAGGCGGATCGTCGCGGAGATCGCCGGGCGCCACCTCAAGCGCGTACTGCTCGAGCTGGGCGGGAAGGCGCCGGTGATCGTGTTCGACGACGTCGATCTGGACAGCGCGCTGGAGACGATCGCCGGCACCGGCTACTACAACGCCGGNNCGTCCTCGGCGCCGTCGTGGGCCTGGCTGTGGCATTCGCCCCGTCGCACCCCGCCAAGACGGCGCAACATGGAACGACGAAACGGCCGAAGACGTCGACCCACAGCACCCATCCCCAGACCACGGTCACGACGCCGCCCGAGGTGCAACCGACGTCGGCCACCTCCAGCACCGCCGCCTATGGCGCCCCGTCGACCGGTTACACGATCGCCCTACGAGCCACCGGGCTGTGCTGGGTGGAAGCGACCGAGGTGTCGACGGGCATCGTCGTATGGACGGGCACCCTGGACTCGGGTCAGACCCGGTCCNNGGAATCTTTTGGTACGTCTCGGGGCGGCGAACGATGTGACTGTCAGCCTGAACGGCGAACAGGTCCTCCTGCCGACGGGCTTCAAATCACCGTTCAACCTGAGCTTCCAATCGACCTGAACCTAATGGCGTCGGCCTGAGTCCGGACAGTCGAGGCTCGGATCTGTGTTCACCGGGCCAGGTCGACGGCGTCGAGGACGAAGGCCAGCACGAAAGCCTCCTCGCGCCAGGCGTCGTAACGACCGGACGGTCCGGCATGGCCGGCGCTCAGCTCGATCTTGAGCAGGACACGGTTGGACGGATCGGCCGCCCGCAGCTTCTGCACCCACTTGGTCGGCTCCCAGAAGCCCACTCGGGGATCCTCCAGTCCGGCGGTCACGAGCATCGCCGGGTAGGCGACGGGGGCCACGTTGTCGTAGGGGCTGTACGACTTCATGACCCGGTACACCTCGGGATCGGCGCCCGGGTTTCCCCATTCGTCCCACTCGATGACGGTCAGGGGGAGCGTGTCGTCGAGGATCGTGGTCAGACAATCGACGAAGGGCACCTCGGCCACCATGGCCCCGAAGCCGTCGGACGCAAGGTTGGCGGTGGCGCCGATGAGGAGCCCACCGTCGGAGGCTCCTCGGGCCACCATGCGCCTCGGACTTGTCCAGCCGATGTCGACCAGATGACGTGCACACGCCACGAAGTCGGTGAACGTGTTCGGCTTGGCCAGGAGCTTCCCTCCTTCGTACCATCTCCGCCCGAGCTCGCCACCACCTCGGACGTGGGCGATGGCGAAGATAAAGCCTCGCTCGAGGAGGCTCAGGCGGAAGGGCGAGAAGATGGGGTCGATGCTGTGCTCGTAGGCGCCGTATCCGT
>PKWD01000314.1:11375-11805 GCA_003131945.1 Acidimicrobiaceae bacterium | reverse complement strand
CAGCCGAACCCGACGTCCACAGCCGGCAGTGAGCCCTGCCACCGGGTCGGGCTCTGCTCGCTTCTGGTCGTCATCCCGCCACCTGGTAGGGACCAGCGTCGGCGCGCTTGAGCTCAAGCCCGAGCCCGTTTCGGGAAAGGTCTGGGCGCAGGACGCCGCCGTCCGGGTCGATGACCCCGTCAAAGAGGATTCGATCGAGCCGCGCGTGATCGGCGAAGTACTCGAGGTGTCGGAGATTGTCGACCGCGCAGGCCGGGTGCAGATGCAGCGACTGCGCACAGTGGCCCGAAATCTGCAGTCCGTGGGTCTCGGCCAGCGCTGCCACCCGGAGCCATTCGGTGAGCCCGGCACAACGGGAGATGTCGGCCTGCAGGCAGTCGACTGCTCCCGCCGCGCACATGGCGTCGAAGTAGAACAGGTCGTAGCCGTA
>PKWD01000314.1:224-11346 GCA_003131945.1 Acidimicrobiaceae bacterium | reverse complement strand
GTTGGCGTCGACGAACAGCTCGGCGTCATCGCCGATCGTGCCCCGAGCTACACGGACTCGTTCGAGGTCTCGGTCGAGCCGACTGCCCCAGGCCTCGCCCACCTTCATCTTCACCCGCGGTATGCCCTGGCCATGGACCCAACCCCCGAGTTGATTGGCCAGTTGGTCATCGGTGAAGGAGGTGAATCCTCCGCTGCCGTACACGGCGATCTCGTCGCGTACTTGACCGAGCACCTTGACGAGCGGCAGATCCATGAGCTTGCACTTCAGGTCCCACAGGGCGATGTCGACCGCGGCGATGGCCATCGAGGCCACGCCCGGGCGGCCGACGTTGCGGATGGAGCGAACCATGGCCGACCAGGAACCTCCGACGTCCATAGCGTCCTGGCCGACGACGGCCTCCTCCAGCACGTCTTTGATCAGGCGGGCACAGGCGCCGGTGGCGTAGGAAAAGCCGAGCCCCGTCTTCCCCCCAGCACTTGGTTCGGCCACCACCACCGTGGTGGCACTCCAGGTGAGCGTCCCGTCGGACTCGGGCTCCTCGGTCGGGACGGTGTAGACACTGACGTCCAGCTTCTCGATGTCAGGCACGGGGATCTCCTTGCGACTCATCGGGACGAGCGCCCCGCAAGAAGCGGTCAGGCACCAGTCGGGTGGCCATACGTTCCGCCCAGCGGTCCCGCCGGGCAGACCATGGGGTCTGTGCCGCACGGCGGCCACCCGAGCGAGCGGCGGCGGCGCCGGCCTGAGCGAACAGGGAGGCGATCATGGCGTCGGCGAGCGCGGCACGTCGCCAGCGGCGGCTGCACAGCGCGAGGGCGATCATGCTGGCGGCGTGGGCGGCGTCCACTTCGGCTCCGAGCAGGAGCACGGCGGCGCTCGGCTGGGTCCCGGTGACGAGGGCCTGGCCCACCTGTCGGATCCCCAGGACCCGGATCACTCCCCGGGAGAAGCGATCGAGGGGCTGGATCACCAGCAGGCGGGACGCCAGCCCCGGGAAGAGCGCCTGCACCGCCCCCAGCCCGGCGCGGAACTGGCCGAAGCGTGCCACCGTTGGGAGCGGGGCTCGCGCCAACAAAGACGACCCCGCCAGCATCGGCGCCGGGGTCATGCGCATGGCGGCAACCAGCTCATCGTCGGGCGAGGAGCTTGCCGGCCAGCACGCCTGCGCCACCGACGACGGCGCAGCCAACCGCGGTCATGGCCCGGGCGTGGTGGGAGACCCACAGCTCCGGGCTGCGGTAGTGCGCCCTGTCGTCGAACTCGCCGTGGGAACCGTGGTCGTGACCGTCCTGGCCATCGACCGGCTCCCAGAGGTTGTGGGGGCGGTCGGGCTCCACCGCCTCGTCGGTCTGCTGGGATCCGAAGCCGGTCCGGGCAAGGTAGCGGTCGAGCAACGGCGCAGCGAACTTGTTGGCCAGGATCGTGGCCGCGGTGCTGGCCCCGACCCAGTACTGCTTTCGCCCCGGATGGTCAGCGGCGAAGGCCACGCCGCGAGCGGCGACTTCGGGTTGGTAGATCGGTGGCACCGGCTGAGGGTGGTTCCGGAGGCGGGAGAGCACCCAGGAGAACTGCGGAGTGTTCACCGCGGGCATCTGGACCACGGTGATATGGACGTTGCTCTTCTCGTGCATGAGTTCGGTGCGCAACGACGACGTGAAGCCGTTGATGGCGTGCTTGGCCCCGCAGTAGGCGCTCTGGAGCGGGATGCTGCGATCGCCGAGCGCCGAGCCGACCTGGACGATGGTGCCTCGATCCCGCGGTTTCATCAGGTCGAGGGCCACGCGGGTGCCGTAGACATAGCCCAGGTAGCTGACCTCGGTGACCCGCTTGAACTCCTCGGCGGTGATCTCGGAAAACGGGGCGAAAACCGACGCGAAGGCCACGTTGATCCACACGTCGATGGGGCCGAAGGCGTCCTCGATCCGACGCGACGCTTCGGTGACCTGGTCATAATCGGCCACATCGGTGGGCACCGCGAGCGCCTTGCCCCCGGCTCGCTCGACGTCTCTGACCGCCCCGTCGAGGCCCGTTTGCCCGCGAGCCACCAACCCCACGTTGGCCCCCCGCCGGCCAAAGAGCTGGGCCGTGGCTCGACCGATGCCGGCACTGGCCCCAGTGATGACAACAGTTTGGGTCATGTCGGCTCCTCAGTCGTGCGGCGATCGCTCGGGCGCGGTCCAGATGTATCCCACGGCCCGGCAAGGATGGTTGCCGCTTCGAACATCAGCGCGTGCACGAACGCTTGGGGAACGTTGCCTCGCAGCTGGCGTTGGCGGACATCGAACTCCTCGGTGAACAGCCCCGGAGGGCCGCAGGCGGCACGGTTGCGCTCGAACCACCCGATCGCCTCAGTAGCCCTGCCCTGCTGGTGAGTGGCCAGGGCCATCAGGAACCCGCAGAGCACAAAGGCACCCTCGGCGTCTTCGAGGGGCCGCTCATCCTGGCGGAACCGGTAGACATAGCCGGAGCTACCGAGGTCTGCCTTCACTGCTTCGAGGGTGGCCAGGCTCCGGGGATCAGTGGCCGGCACGGCCCCGCGGATGGCGGGCAGCAGCAGGGCGGCATCGACCCTGGCGTCGCCGGGGGCTCGCTGCCAGCGCCCACTCGGGTGCAGACAGTCCGAGCCCACGTCGGCCACGATCGCATCGGCGAGTGTTGTCCACGCCCCGGCCTGGGGCCCGCCCGGCCCGGCGGCCGCGATCGCCCGGAGGCCGGCCACGCACATGAGCCGGGAGTGAGCCCAGTGGTGGTTGTCGAGCTCCCAGATGCCGGCGTCGGGGTCGCTCCACCGGGTCTCGATGGCCTTGACGGTGACTTCGGCTGTCTGCCACTGCTCGAGATCCAGATGGTCGTGGCGGGCGGCGGCAGCGAAGAGGAGAAGCGCCTCGCCGAGCGCGTCGAGCTGGAACTGCTGGTTGACCCAGTTGCCGACCTTGTCGCTCCCGCCGGGATAGCCGTCGAGGTGGGACAGCGTGCGCTCGTCGGGCACGGGGCCGCCGGTCACGGTGTAGGCCGGTTTGAGGTGGGGCCCGTCGACCGCGATGCGAGCGGCCACGAAGGCCACGGCGTCGTCGAGAAGCGGGTGAGGACCGTGGGCGGCGATGCTCTGACCGGTGTAGCACTGGTCCCGGATCCACGCGTAGCGGTAGTCGTAGCTCCGCCCGGCGCTGGCTCGCTCGGGCAGCGACATGGTGGCCGCCGCCACCATGCCGCCACCACCACTCGTGAGGCCCCGAAGCACGGCGTAGCTGTGACGGACGTCGCCCGGAGCCAGCGTGCCGTCCAGTCGGGGAACGGCGGCCGCCCAGGCGACCTCGGTCGCCTCCCACGCCGGCCCCGCCTGGACGGGGTCTCCCCCAAGGGCCTGATCGGACAACTCGAGCACCAGGTCGTGGTGAGCTCCTGGTGCGAGCTCGAGATGGAGCTCGAGTCCTTCGCCCGCGACGGGCTTGGCGTCGGCTCCGCCTGACCAGCGCAGGTGCAGTCCGCCCGTCCGGGCCTTCCACACCCCGTCGTCGACCGTGAGAGAACCCATCTTGTGGGCGCCGAAGCCGGCCCGGGCATCGAGAAGCACCCGTACTCGGGCCGGTCCGTCGGTGGCCACGATCCGCCGCAACACCACCGCGACGTGGGGGTCGCCGGGGAAGGCCAGCGCCTCTCGGCACTCGATGACCCCGGTGGTGGTGACCCAACGGCTGTGCCAGATGAGCGACCCGTCCTCGTAGTACCCACCCCAGACGAAACGAGACTCCGAGGGGGTGACGGCGTAGAGGCCATCGCCGCCGACGAGCGAGGAGAAAACGGCGTCGGAGTCCCACTGCGGGGCGCACATCCAGGCGAACTCGCCCCTCGGTCCGACCAAGATGCCGCGCTCCCCGTCGGCCAAGAGCGCGTACTGGCGTAGCACGTCGGGAGCGAATTCGGTCGAGGGAGCGGTGCGCGCTGGTCTGGTCATCGCCGGGTCATAGTCGATCGGTGCTGTCCGTCGGCGAGCGGTCGGTGCGGTTCGCGGCGGCACGCCCACGAGGAGTCCCTCACGGTCGCGACCGCTCGGTCGACGGACGGGACCCGAGGTGCTCGGCCAGGAGGGAGGAAAGGGCCATGATGGTCAGCGCCGGGTTGGCCGACCCCTGGGTCGGACAGACGCTGCCGTCGGCCACGTACAGGTTGGGCACCGCCCAGCTGCGCTGGTGGGCATCGACCACGCTGTTCTCGGGCGAAGTGCCCATCCGGGCCCCGCCGATCAGGTGGGCGAAGCGTTGGATGGTGAGCACGTCCTGGGCACCGGCGGCGTGGAGGATGTTGGTAATCACCTCGGTCGAGAAGGCCATGTTGGCTTTGTCGTTGTCGCACAGGCTGTAGTCGAAGCGGGCGACGGGCAACCCGAAGCGGTCCTTCTCCTCGGCTACGGTGACCCGGTTGTCGGGCTGGGCCAACAGCTCGTTGAGGACGCCGATGGTGGTCCAGTGGTTGTAGTCGCGCATGTACTCGCGCAAGGCGCGACCCCAGTGGCCGTCAGCCAGCACGTGCTCGGCCCACCCGATCGGCTCGGGCGAGACGGTCTGGATGGAGAATCCCCGAACGAAGCCTCGCGACGAGTCGGTCTCGTAGAAGTCCTCGGAGGACACCTGGGCCGGGGGTGCCTTGTACATGCGCAGCTCGGTCGGGAACCGCCCTCCGGCCTGGGTCGCCCCCTGGACCATGACGTAGCGGCCGACCTGGTCCTCGTTGTTGCACAGGCCGTTCGGGAACCCCTTGGTGACCGAGTTGAGCAACAGGCGTGGCGTCTCGATGGAGTAGCCGGCGACGGCCACCACCTTGGCCCACTGCATCCGTTCGACCCGCTCGCCTTCTTTGATGTACGTGACTCCGGTGGCCCGTCTGCTGGAGGGATCGAGCTCGACGCGCGCGGCCATGCAGTTGGCCCTGATCTCGACGCCGTGGTCGAGGGCATCGGGCAGGTGGGTGACATATGGGCTGGCCTTGGCATTGACCTTGCAGCCCTGCAGGCAGTAGCCGCGGTAGATGCAGTGCGGGCGGTTCCCGAAGGTGCCGTTGACGATGCCGACCGGCCCGACCCGCATCGTGATGCCTTGGGCGATGGCCCCGCGCCACAGCACTGACGCGGCTTCCGAGATCGGGTGCGGCGAGAAGGGATAGGTATGGGGATAGCCCCATGGCCAGTTCTGCCCGGCGACGGGGAGCTCGGCTTCGACCTTTTCGTAGTGGGGCCGGAGGGCCTCGTAGGAGATCGGCCAGTCGGCCCCGACCCCGTCGAGCGTGTCGGTCTGGAGGTCGGAGGGGTGAAAGCGGGGGCAGTAGCCGGCGTAGTGGACCATGGACCCGCCAACCCCTCTCCCCGAGTTGTTCTTGCCCAGCTCGATGGGGTCGTTGCCGCCGATGATCCGCTTCTCGGTCCAGTAGAGCCGATGGGAGCCGGCCTCATCGGAGACCCAGTCCTCGTCGGGGTGCCAGAACGGCCCTGCTTCGAGGATCACGACCTTCCAGCCCCGCCGGGCCAGGCGTTGGGCCAGCACTGAGCCACCGGCGCCGGCGCCGACCACGCAGAGATCGACCTCCTCGCTGTCGGGGTAGGTCCGCATGGTGTCCTCCCCGGGCAGGTCTCGGCGGTGGACGTCGAGAAGGTAGCGGGAGTCGTTGTCCTTGGGCCCGACGGCGCCTTTGAGAAGGTGGCGGATCACGCGCCGCCTTCGGTCACGGTTCGCACCGGGTCCTCGTCGGTGGCGCCGGGGCGCTCGAAGGGTTCGCGAGTGCTCGTCGGCCCGAGTCGCATGAACCCTCGCGGATAGGCCGGTCCGCCGAAGCCGATCTCGTTCCAGGCCCAGGGGTGGGAGTAGAAGGCGGCCAGGATCATGCGCATGCACACCGACCACGCCCGGGTCACATTGAGCCGGTCGAACGAAACCGAGCGCAGCCGAGCTTTCGAGAGGTCTTCGACGATGGCTTCCTGGGAGCGGGCGTCCAGGCCGGCGAACCGGCAGCCGTCGTAGCGGTCGGCCGCCACCTCGTCGAGGCCGGCCAAGGTCAGACGCCAGGTGTCCCGGTCGTCGGGCATGTCGGCATACTGGTAGCCGTCGAGGCGACCGGCGGCCAGCTTCTCGTCGATCAGTTCGGCCACCGGGATACGCGGCTCGGCGTCCTGGGCCACGGCCACGTCACAAAGTGCGCGCAGCGTGGGCTGCTCGTCGGGCGTGAAGAAGGCGAAGTTCCCCCGCACGTCCATCCGTTCGGCGATCACTCGGGCCGTCGCCGGGTCCCAGGTGTCCGAGGCATCGAAGACGTCGTAGTCGGGATAGCGTCCGATCATCTGGGGGGTGATGCCCCGTCGCTGGCGGGGCAACCACGACGGCTCCGGAGGTTGGCCACCTTCCCGAAGGTTGGGCAGATGATCGGGCGTCGTGAGGTCCCTCACCGTTACTCGGCCTCCCGGCGCAGAAGGGCAGCCAGTACGCCCATACCCCCGACGAGCGTCATGAGGCCCGGGGCGGCGATCGGCGGCCCCATCGGCACGTTGTAGCTGGCGAGACCCCAGCCGCCCGGTTTACGGGCCACGCCCCGAGCGTGGAAGTACTCCCCCAGAAGGCCGTTGGCCGTATAGACGAGGGCGGAGATCGGAAGGGCCGTCTTGGCCCATTTCCGGCTGAACACGCCCATGACGCCAGCGACCACCACCGGCGGGGTGACGATGATCGGGCTCCACATCCACTTGTTACCGAAACTGGCCCCGTAGTGCTCGATGAAGATCTCCGCGGTCGTGACCGTTGCCGCGACGGCCGTCAGCCCGGAGAGGGAGCGTTCGAAGGTGCCGTGCTGGACGTTCCTGACGACCTTGTCGATGACATGAACGGTCTCGCCCACCACCTCGCCGTGACGGCGCGTCTTGGCTCTGGCTGTCTTGGTCTTGGGCATCGTTCAGCGCCCCGGGATCAAGGCTTGGACCGTCTCGCGGATCCCTTCGACGGCTCCCCGCCAGCCGTCCTTCGGGTCCTCCAGCACCGACTTCATGAGCGCCTCGGCTTCTTCGCGGGTGACGTGCGGGGGGATCGGTGGTTCGTCCGGGGTGGTGATGGCGTCGATGATCACGGGACGGTCGGCGGCGAAGGCTTCATCCCACGCGTTCTCGATCTCGGCGGCGGTGGTGACCTTGATGCCCTTCAACCCAATGAGGTTGGCGTAGTCGGCAAAGGGCATATACGGGATGGCCTGGGAGCCCTCGAAACGGGGATCCCCCTCCATGGCCCGCTGCTCCCAGGTCACTTGGTTGAGGTCCTCGTTGTTGAGGACGAGGACGATCAGGCGTGGGTCGGACCACGTCTTGTAGTACTTGAGGGCGGTCAGCATCTCGGCCATGCCCCCCATTTGCATGGCCCCGTCGCCGACCATGGCCACTGACACCCGGCCCGGGAAGGCGAACTTGGCGGCGATGGCGTAGGGCACCCCGGGGACCATGGTGGCGAGGTTGCCTGACAGCATGGCCTTCATGCCTTTGCGGATCTTGATGTGACGGGCATACCAGTTGGCCGCCGTCCCCGAGTCAGAGGAGAGGATGGCGTTGTCGGGCAGATGCCGAGACAGCGACGAGAACAACCCCTGAGGCCGGATGCGACCGTGCAGGTCCGTAGGCTGGCCACGCTCGTCCATGAGCTGCCACCACTCGATCACCCCCTTTTCGATCTCCTCCTGCCACGAGCGGTCCTCTTTGCGGTGCAGCAGCGGTAGCAGTTCGGCCAGGGTGTCTTTCGAGTCTCCCACCAGGGCCAGATCCATGGCGTAGCGGATCGACAGGTTCCGCGCCGCCAGGTCGATCTGGACGGCCTTGGCCTGACCCGGGGGCGGAAGGAACTCTGAGTAGGGGAAGCTCGTTCCGACCATGAGCAGGGTGTCGGCGCCTTGCATCATGTCCCAGGAGGGCTTAGTGCCAAGCAGCCCGATAGAGCCGGTGCAATAGGGGACGTCGTCGGGGATCGCCGCTTTGCCGAGGAGCGCCTTCGCTACCCCCGCTCCCAGGGCATCGGCCACGGCCAGGACCTCGTCGGTGGCGTGCAACGCACCCTGGCCGACCAGGATGGCGACCTTTTGGCCGGCGTTCAAGATGTCCGCCGCCGTCCGCAGCTGCTCGGTCGAGGGGATCTGTCGTGGCGGCCACCACCCCACCCCGGAGTGCACGGTGTGGGTCTTGAGTGGTTGTTCGGGCACGGCGTCCATGTCCTGGATGTCGGCCGGCACGATCACGCAGGTGACCGTGCGCTCGGCCTGGGCGATACGCATAGCGCGATCGATCATGTGACGGATCGTCGAAGGCTCAGTGACCTGCTGGACGTAGGCGGAGGCCACGTCGGAATACAGCTGGAGGAGGTTGACCTCCTGCTGGAAGTCGCCCCCCATGGCTCGGGCGAAGGTTTGGCCCACGATGGCCACCACCGGCCGGTGGTCCAGCTTGGCGTCGTAGAGGCCGTTCAACAGGTGGATCGCCCCCGGTCCCGAGGTGGCCAGGCAGACCCCCACGTCACCGGTGAACTTGGCGTGGCCGCAGGCCATGAACGAGGCCATCTCCTCGTGACGGGTCTGGATGAACCGCAGCTGGTCCTCATGTCGGCGCAAAGCGCCGAGGATCCCGTTGATCCCGTCCCCGGGAAAGCCATAGATCGTGTCCACCCCCCATTCGATGAGACGCTCGCACAGATAGTCCCCTGCAGTTTTTCCCATGAATGTTCCTCCTCGCTCGCACACGTTGTGTCTATTCCCTATCCAGCGAAAACAGATTCCGGGCCGTCCGGGGACGTGGGGTGGACACCACCGACTGACGTCCTGTCGGCTGCGCCACCTGGGCAGTCATATCGTAGAGCGATATACTCTTGTTACGAGGCAATGTGCCAATAAGGAACGAGTAGGAAGAGGTGAGCGCACATGGTGGCTGTAGAGGTCCTAACCGCTGTCCTAGTGCTGGCCCTGGCGATCGTGACGACGGCGGTGTTTTATGTCGGACTGCTGGGAGCCGTGGGCCTGATCCGCTACGTCCAATGCGATCATTGCGGGCACCTGGGCCTGACCTCCGCATCTGAGCCACTGCGGTCATGCCTCCACTGTCGCCACGGCCAACTGTTTCACCCACACTTCGCCCTGCACCATGCTCGGGCCGAACACGGCTCGGATCGACTGGGGCCTGCTGGGGGTCGCTGAGACAGTTCTTGGAAATATTCAGTCACCGGACAGCACATTTTTGAGCACGGCGGCATGGGAGCGCTTTAGTGTTTTGGTAGCAGTGAGCAGCACCGTGTCAGCTGTGGCCGCCTGCACGCGCAGTTCCTCCAGTGCCTCTCGAGCGGGAGGCACTGTGAGTTCGTGGCGATAACGACGGGCGAATTCCGCGAAGCGGGCCTCCACGTGTCCATACCACGTACGGAGCTGTGAGCTTGGGGCCACGTCCTTCGCCCACTTCTCGAACGGCGCGTCGGACCGGGCCAGCCCTCGGGGCCAGAGGCGGTCGACCAGAACACGTCGGTCTGGGTCCTTTCCGACCTCGTCATAGACGCGAGCGATGCCGACCTTCACTGGTTGGTCCTGCTTCGACCCCGGCGCTGCGGAAGGCGCCCCGGGGAAGCCGTGTGTCCGCTGGACTGGGGCAAGGCCTTCCCATGCCCCAGGGAGTTGTGGAGCAAGTCGTGCAAGCTCTTCGAGGTGAAGGGCCGACAGTGCTTCCAGGCGTTTGGCACCATCGGCGGTGAGATGCAGCCGGACCACGCGATGGTCTTCTTCGTCTCGGGTTCGGCTGACAAGACCGGCGGCGTCGGCACGGTCGATGAGGCCGACTGCGCTGTGATGGAGAAGAAGCAGATAGTCGGCCACCTCTCCGATGGTCGGGCCTCGACGATCGCCGTGCCCCCGAATGGCCAGCAGGAGCTGGTGCTGGGCGGGCGTAAGCCCGGCGGCACGCGCCTGGCTCTCACTCCATCGTTCGAAATGGCGGAGTCCGGTGCGGAGGGCGAGCAGCCGGGCATAGACCTCATCCGAGAGGGTCACTCACGCCACGATATCATCTCGTCACGATGGAATTTTCTCAACGTGACCTCCTGCGCCCAGTAGCAAGCTCCCCACTTGGGTTCCGTCGCTTCACCAGTGTCGAGCAGTCGTGACCGAATCGGCACCGGGGCCTGACAATCACCCGAGCGAGAAACACAGCACCGGGACCCACATCGAAGCGGTCGATCGCACTGAAGTGTCAGACGTCGCTCCAGCTGCGGCTGATCCCCGATCACCGGACTCGGACCATCGATCTCACCACAGCCCTGAGCAGGCGCTCGGGGACTTCACCACCACGCCGGCGCTTCTGCTCCTCGTCCCCTTGGCACTTGGCATCGGTGCTCTTGGCGCTGGGATCTCGCTGGCGTTGCTCGACATGATCGGCTTCTTCACCAACCTCTTCTACTACCAGCGGATCAGCGTCCACCTCGTCTCGCCCAACGCCAACACCCTGGGCGCTCTTGCCCTCGTTATACCGGTCGGCGGGGGCCTCATCGTCGGGCTCATGGCTCGTTTCGGCTCCGAGCAGATCCGCGGCCATGGCATACCCGAGGCCATGGAACGGATCCTCATCAACGGCAGCAACGTCCAACCGCGCCTGGCCATCTTGAAACCCATCTCCAGTGCCATCAGCATCGGGACCGGCGGCCCCTTCGGCGCCGAAGGGCCGATCATTCTCACCGGCGGGGCGGTCGGATCGATCGTGGGCCAGCTATTCCATCTCACCGCCGCCCAGCGACGGAGTCTGCTGGTGGCCGGCGCCGCGGCCGGGATGAGCGCCGTGTTCGGGACTCCGGTGGCGGCCACGTTATTCGGGGTCGAGCTACTGGCGTTCGAGTTCAGACCCCGCTCGATGGTGCTCATCGGCTTGGCCGCGGCGACGGCCGACGGCCTGCGAATGGTCATGGCCAGCGCCGGGCTCGTCACCCCCCAGCCGATCTTCCCCGTCCCCGGCCATTCGCCGCTCGGGGGCGTGGTCCTGCTCGGAGCGGCGGCCGTGGGTATCGCGACGGGGTTGGCCGCGTGGCTCATGACCCAAGCCGTCTACCGGTTCGAAGACCTCTTCACAAAGCTGACC
>PKWD01000314.1:0-214 GCA_003131945.1 Acidimicrobiaceae bacterium | reverse complement strand
GCCGAGCTGCTCGGCCAGCTCGGTGTCAGTGCGCTCATGCTCTTGTTCGTCGTGAAGCTCGTCATCTGGTCTGGCGGGCTCGGCGGAGGGACGAGTGGCGGCATCCTGGCCCCGATCCTCATGATGGGCGCCGCCCTCGGCGGCGTCCTCGGTCACATCCTGCCCGGGGCGACGCCCGGTGTATGGGCACTCATCGGCCTGGCTGGGGCGCTCG
>PKWD01000301.1 GCA_003131945.1 Acidimicrobiaceae bacterium | reverse complement strand
GGGAGCCAAGGCCTCTACGACACCTCGTCGTTGCGGATCATCGGATCGTCGGGGGCGACCTTCTCCTCCGAGGTCCGTACCGCGCTCGTCGAACTTCTCCCCCAGGTGATCATCCTCGACTACATCTCGTCGAGCGAGGGACAGATGGGTGTGGCCGTGTCCCACTCCGGCCATGTGCCACGAACGGCACAGTTCACCCCGTCCGAGGGAGTCAAGGTGTTCTCGGAGGACGACCGGGAGCTCGAACCGGGCAGCGGCGAGCGCGGCCTCGTGGCCCTGTCGGTCGGGGTGCCCGAGGGCTATTTCAGAGACAAGGAGAAGTCGGCCGACACCTTCCGGATGGTCGACGGCGTGCGCTACTCCTTTCCCGGCGACTGGGCCACAGTCGAGTCCGACGGCAGTATCACCCTCCTCGGTCGAGGATCGCAGTGCATCAACACCGGCGGCGAGANNCCCGACGAGCGCTTCGGCCAGCGGGTGGCGGCCGTCGTGTCACTGGCGCCCGGGGCCGAGGCCACGGTGACCGACATCATGGCCGACGCCGGTCGTCGTCTCAGCTCGTTCAAGTTGCCCAAGACACTGCAGGTCGTGCCGGTCGTTCCCCGGGCCGCCAACGGCAAGGCCGACTACCCGGCGGCCCGAGCACTGATGGAACCGGAGCACTGATGGAACCGGAATACTGACCCGGCGCCGACGCTCGGGCCGGCGAACCTCCCGTCTGGACGAGCCCAGATGGCGACCGATTACCCTTGGTCCGGCCGAGACGACATTCGACGGCCCACCACACGAGGACAGGGAGCGCGGCACCGATGAGAGGCATCGTCTACACCGGCGGGGACGCCATGGTCACCGACAAGCTCGAGATCGCCGACCCCGGTCCGAAGGAAGTAAAGGTCAAGATCGTGGCCGCCGGTGTCTGTCATTCCGACCTCTCGGTCCTGAACGGCACTATCCCCTGGAAGGAACCCTCGGTCCTCGGCCACGAAGGGGCCGGCATCGTCGAGGCCGTCGGTTCGGCCGTCACCTCGGTGAAGCCCGGTGACCATGTCGTGGTGGCCACCCTCGCCTCCTGCGGCATGTGCCGGGCCTGCAACACCGGTCATCCGACCATGTGCATCAAGACCCTCGGCAACGTCTCCACCCCCTTCACCTACGACGGCGAACCGGCGTCGAATTTCGCCGCCGCCTCGGTCTTCGCCGAGTACACGATCATCTCCGAGGTCCAGGCGGTCAAGATCTCGAAGGACGTGCCCTTCACCTCGGCCTCGCTCATCGGCTGCGGTGTCCTCACCGGCATCGGCTCCGTCTTCAACCGGGCGTCGGTGAACCCCGGCGAGACGGCGGCTGTCTTCGGTGTGGGGGGGATCGGGCTCAACGTCATCCAGGCCCTGCGGGTCCAGGCCGCCTCGCGGATCATCGCCGTCGACACCATGGACTCGAAGGAGTCCCTGGCCCGTCAGTTCGGGGCCACCCACTTCGTCGACGCCTCCAAGGCCGACGCCGTCGAGGAGATCCGCAAGATCGTCCCCCACCACCCGGCGTCCATGGCCGGAGCCCTCGGGCCCGGCGGGGTAACATGGTCCTTCGAATGCGTCGGCCATCCGGCCGTTCTCCGTAACGCCGTCGACTGCCTCGACTGGGGCGGTAACGCCATCGCCATCGGCGTCCCCCCGCGCGGCTCCGAGGTCTCCATCGACATCAACAACCTGGCCTATGTCGACCGCGGCCTCCTCGGCTGCCGCTACGGGTCCTCGCGTCCGCACCACGACATCCCCCTGATGGTGGAGATGTACCTCGACGGCCGGATCATGCTCGACGAGCTCGTGACCGAGACCCGTCCCCTCGAAGGGTTCCGGGAGATCATCGAGGACATGGAGGCCGGCAAGCTGGCCCGGGGCGTCCTCACTTTGTAGCGGACCCAACCGGTGGCCAGGGCCGAGGTGCCGACGGTGTGGTCAGACCGGGCGGACCTTTCCAAGTGCGAAGTCCACGGCCTCCTCGAAACTGAGCGCCCGACCCTCGGCATAGGCGCGCTGAAACTCGTCCTCGCCGAGCTGGGCCCGTCCCTCGTCGATGCTGGTGCGGCGGTACCTCTCCTCGGGCTCCTGCCACGTTTCACCCACCTGGTCGAGAAATGCCTGCGCCGTGCCGTGCAGGACGGCTCCCCGGGACCGGTCACCCCGGTCGGCAACCAGGCAGGCCAGACCGAGACTGGCGTAGGCGCTCCCCGACCGGTCCCCGATGCGACGACTCATGCGCAGCCCCTCTTCGAACATAGAGCCGGCGCCGTCCGGGTCGCCCTCCTCGCGCAGCACCCAGCCCAGGTTGATCGGCACGTTGAAGATCTCCGCTCCGATCGCCCGTCTGGCCTGTGCCGCCTGCTCCAGATGTGACCGGGCGGCACCAGTGTTCCCCGCCTGCAGGGCATGAACCCCGGCGTTGTTCTGAAGGACGGCGGCACAGAACTGATCGCCGGACCGGTCGGTGCAGGCAATGGCCTCGGTGAACAGCTCTTCAGTGCTGTCGGGGTCGATGAGTTGGCTGCACAAGAGATACAGCGCCAGGCTGCTACCCAGTACGACGTCGTCACCGAGCCGCCGGGCACGCTCGACCGACTCTCGGCCCAGAGCAAACCCCCGCTCGGGCTGTCCGGCGAAGTAGCACTCGGCGCAAAGAACGCCGAGGGACTCGGTGAGCAGTCGCTCGTGATCGAGTTGGCGGGCGACCTCGACAGCCTGTTCGCCGATGCGGCGTGCCAGGGCGACGTCAATGGAGCGGGCGATGATGGCGACGGTGATCAAGGCTCCGCCCCACAGCTCCGGATCGGCGGCGGCGTCGGCCCGCTCGAGCACCGGCATGACGAGTCCGACCGCCTCCTCGCGTCGCGAACGCACCCACCAGTAGCGCCGGAGCGCCACGGCGAACCGGAAAACCAACGCCGTGCCGTCCCGGTCGCCGGCCGCGTGCTCGATGGCGCGCCGCAGGTTGGCCTGATCGGCGGCGAGCCGTGCCAACCATCGGCCCTGCTCGGGCCCGGTGAGGTGCGGTTCGGCCAGCTCGGCGACAGAGAGGAAGTGGGCGCAGTGGGCCGCTCCCACGGCGGCCGCCTCGATCTCATCGGATTCGACGAGGTGTTCGGCGCTGAACTGACGAATGGTCTCGAGCAAGCGGTAGCGGACGGCGCCCCCGATGGGCTCGGCCACGACGAGGCTCTTGTCCACGAGCGAACCCAGGAGGTCGGTGACATCGAACACGTCGATGTCACCGAGACCGCAGACCGCCTCGGCCGCCTCCAGGTCGAACCCCTCGGCGAACACCGACAGGCGTCGCAGCACAGACTGCTCGGGACCGTTCAGAAGTGAATAGGACCAGTCCACCGTGGCCCGCAGTGTCTGCTGGCGCGGCAGCGCACTACGGCTGCCCCCGGTCAGTAAGCGGAACCGCTGGTCGAGGCGGTCGTGCAGGCTGGTGAGAGAGAGCGAACGTAATCGGGCGGCCGCCAGTTCGATGGCCAGCGGCATCCCGTCCAGCCGCCTGCAGATCGAGACCACCAGCGGGCCCGTCTCCTCGTCGAGCTCGAAGTCCACGGCCTGCGCCGTGGCCCTGTTCATGAAGAGGGCCACGGCATCCGACCGTTCGGGCGCGGCGGTATCACCATCGTCGGACCCGGGAAGCGAGAGCGACGGCACCCGGTAGATCGTCTCCCCGCCGATGCCCA
>PKWD01000232.1 GCA_003131945.1 Acidimicrobiaceae bacterium | reverse complement strand
CATCTGAATGTTCCGGCATCTGGCCCGTAACCAGCACAACCGCTCATTCGACACAAGGGGATTCGAACCTATGGCTTCACCGGTCTCACCTCATCGCTCTCACCGTTCACGACGCCTGCTCGCCCTCGGTCTGATCCCCCTGGCCGGGATCCTGGCCGCCGCCTGCGGATCCTCGGCCAAGACCCCATCGACCACCACCTCGGCCGCGCCGGCATCGTCGCCCACAACCACCTCCGGGCCCCGACCGGTGGTCACCACCGCGAAAGTCGCCAACCTCGGGAAGATCCTCGTGAACTCCGAGGGCCAGGTCCTCTACACCTTCACCAAGAACGGGGCGTCCGTCGCCTGCAGCCCGTCCTGTCTGACCGTCTGGCCCGCCGTGGTCCTGCCCGCCGGTGTGACGACGCCGACCGGAACCGCCGGTGTCGGCACCCTCGCCACCACCACCGCCAACGGACCCACCCAGGTGACCGTGGGCGGACTCCCTCTGTACACCTACGCCGGCGACTCGGCCCCGGGGGTCGCCGCCGGCAACAACCTCGTGAGCTTCGGCGGGACCTGGAAGGTCGTCAAGGCGCAGTGACCCACGCCGCCATCGTGGCCACCGAAGCCGATGGCGTCTCGCACGGCGCGCTCACCCAACTGACCGACGCCGACTTCCCCGACGGTGACGTCACCGTGGCCGTGCAGTACTCCTCCCTCAATTACAAAGACGGACTGGCCGTCTCCGGCAAGGGCCGCATCGTCCGTTCGTTCCCCCTCGTCTGCGGGATCGACCTGGCCGGCACCGTCGAGGAGTCCGACTCGCCCCTCTGGAAGACCGGTGACGAGGTCGTACTGACCGGATGGGGGCTGTCCGAGACCCACCCCGGCGGCTACACCCAACGCCAACGCGTCCGCTCCGAGTGGCTCGTGGCCAAACCCGACGGCCTCACCGCCCTCCAGTCCATGGCCGTCGGCACCGCCGGCCTCACCGCCATGCTCTGCGTCCTCGCCCTCGAGCACAACGGTCTGCGTCCCGGCGATGACGACCAGGGCGAGGTCCTCGTGACCGGCGCCGCCGGGGGCGTCGGCAGCGTCGCCGTGGCCGTCCTCAGCAAGCTCGGCTTCCGCGTGGCGGCCTCCACCGGTCGCCCCGAGACCCATGACTTCCTGCGCTCCCTCGGGGCCTCGACCCTCGTCGACCGCCGGGAGCTGGCCACCCCCTCGGGACGACCTCTCGACCGCGAGCGCTTCGCCGGGGCCGTCGACGTCGTCGGCGGCGAAACCCTGGCCGCCGTCCTGCGCCAAACCCACTACCGCGGCACCGTGGCCGCCTGCGGCCTGACCGGCGGCAACGATCTCCCCACCCACGTCCTCCCTTTCATCCTGCGCGGCGTCAATCTGATGGGAATCGACTCCGTCTCCTGTCCCACCGACGTCCGCACCGACGCCTGGCGACGACTGGGCCAGGACCTCCCGACCGACCTCCTCGACTCCCTCACCTCCGTCGAGCCGCTGGCCCGGGTGCCCGAGCTGGCCGAGGACATCGTGGCCGGCCGCACCCGGGGCCGTGTCGTCATCGACGTGAACGCCTGAGAGCCACGGCCCCCAGACGGGGGCCCCGTTGATCAGAGCAGGCCCCGGCGCATGAACCCCGTGCAGGAAACTGACGCCTATGTCAGGATTCGGCCCGAAGAGGAGGGGGACTCCATGACACAGGTGACCGAAACCATCGAGTTCGACACGACCGACGTCGACCGTCACATCGGCAAGCCCGTCGGCGGCGGCCAGCTGAAGGAGCCGGTCAATGTCACCGACATCCGCCGCTGGGTCCAGGGCATGCAGTACCCGAACCCGCTCCACTACGACGACGACTACGCGGCCAAGACCGCCTTCGGCCGCATCGTCGCCCCCCAGTCCTTCACCATCTGCTGCGACGTCGGCCACGGCGCCGGCCCCGCCATCGTCGGGAACATCCCCGGCACCCACATGATCTTCGGCGGCGACCAATGGTGGTTCGGCGGACCACGGATCTACCCCGGCGACCACCTGCGCATGCGCCGCCGCTTCGTCGACTACAAGGTGTCCGACACCAAGTTCGCCGGTCCGACCATGTTCTCGCGCGGCGAGACCATCTACACCAACCAGCGAGGAGAGCGCGTGGCCCGTCAGTGGTCGACCGCCGTCCGCTACCGCGCCGACGTCGCCCGCCAGAAGGGCTTCTTCGCCGAGGCCGCACCGCTGCCCACCTGGACCGAGAAGCAGCTGGCCGACATCGAGACCGAGCGCATGGCCTGGATCCGCAGTCGCGCCGGGGCCGAGGGCCCGACCCTCGAGGCGCTGGAGGTGGGACAGAAGCTCCCCACCCGCCCCATGGGGCCCCACTCGCTGCCCAGCCTGGCTTCCGAGTGGCGTGCCTATACCTTCACCGTCTGGGGCTCGAGCACCCACGAAGGACCCGATCACCTCCAGGAGGCCGGCTGGCTCCCCGAGATGGACCGCGATCTCGAAGGGGCCAAGGACGACCCCGAACTGGGCGACGGTCTCTACCACGGCCCCTCGCGCGGGCACACCGACGAGGAGCACGCCAAGCTGATCGGGATGCCCCGCGGTTACGGCTACGGAGCCTCGATGGGCGCCTGGGTCCTCGACTATGTCGCCGCCTGGGCCGGTGACAGCGGCTACGTCCGCCACTCGAACATCCAGTACCGCTTCCCCGCCTTCGACGGCGACCTCACCCTGCTCGACGCCGAGGTGACCGATGCCCGTCACGACCCCATGCTCGGTGCCGCTCTCGTCACCCTGGAGGTCACCATGACCAACCAGGACGGCTCCATCATGGCCAAGGGCCCCGTCACAGTGGAACTGCCGAGCTAGCCGCGTCCCGTCAACCGGGCCGAGCCGGTCGCATCGAGCCAGGCCGAGCGGACCGGACGGCGCCGTGGCCACCTTCACCGGTCCCCCTGTCGAGTCCGAACCCGGTATCGGTGCGCTCACCCTCGGCGGTCTCCTGGCCGACGTCGGCGCCCTCCACGCCACCTCGGAGGCGATCGCCTTCCACGAAGGCGGCCGTCCCGAGCTCCACTGGACCTACGCCGAGCTGGCCTCGCAGGCCCGTCGTTTCGCCAAGGCTCTGGTGGCCGCCGGCACCGACAAGGGCACCCGAGTGGCCCTGCTCATGGGCAACCGTCCCGAGTGGGTGGTGGGTGCCTTCGGTGTGGCCCTGGCCGGCGGTGTCCTCGTACCCGTGAACACCCTCTTCGAGCCGCCCGAGATGACCCACGTCCTGAAGCACTCCGACACGGCCATCCTCGTCCACCAGCAACGCCTGGCCAGCCACCCCTACGACGACCAGATGCGGCTGATCGAGCCCGACCTCCCCTATCTCCGTCGCCGCGTCTGCTTCGGGACCCCCTCGTATGACGAATTCCTGGCCGCCGGCGACGCCGTCGACGACAGCGAGCTCGACGCCCGCTCGAGCGCCGTCTCCCCCTTCGACGACGCCATCGTCATCTACACCTCCGGATCGACCGGAGTGCCGAAGGGCGTCCTGCATGGCCACCGGGCGGCGGCGCTCCAGTGTTGGCGCTTCGCCCAACAGCTCTGCCTGGACCCGAGCGTCCGCGTCTGGAGCGCCTTCCCCTTCTTCTGGACGGCCGGCTTCTGCATGGTCATGGGCGGCACCCTGGCCGCCGGCGGCTGTCTCGTCCTGCAGGAGCTCTTCGAGCCGGGCGAGACCTTGGCGCTCCTCGAGACCGAAAAGGTGACATCACCCCACGCCTGGCCCCACCAGCTCGCCGCCCTCGAGTCCCACCCCGACTGGGCCAAGCGGGACCTGTCCTCGCTGCGCCAGGTGATCGCCTTCACGAGCCTCGGCCGTCACCCCACCGTGAAGGTCGACGACGTCTGGAGCCCCCGCGCCGCCTACGGGCTCTCCGAGACCTTCACCATCATCAGCTCGCTGCCCGCCGACACACCCCCCGNNACACCCCCCGCCCGCCGCGACGGTCATGAAGGTGCCATCCTCCCCGGCAATATCGTCCGTATCGTCGATGCCGAGACCGGCGAGCTCCAGCCGCCCGGCATGCCCGGCGAGATCACCGTGAAGGGCCCCACCCTCATGAAGGGCTACCTGAAGGTCGCCCCCGAGGACACCTTCGACGTCGACGGCTTCTTCGCCACCGGCGACGCCGGATTCGTCGACGACAACGCCATGCTCCACTGGGTGGGCCGGACGAACGATCTCATCAAGACCGGGGGGGCCAACGTCTCCCCCGTCGAGATCGAGAACGAACTCCTACGCCATCCCGGCCTCAAGACCGCCCTGGCCGTCGGCGTGGCCCACGACACCCTCGGGGAGGTCGTCGTCGTCTGCGCCGTGGCCCACCCCGACCGCGGCGTCGACGAGAACAGCGTCCGCGACTTTCTCCGCGGCCGGATGGCGTCCTACAAGATTCCCCGCCACGTCCTGTTCTTCGAGGAGGACGATCTCGTCCTCACCGGAAACGCCAAGATCCGCGCCGACGACCTCCGGCGCCTGGCCACCGATCGCCTGGGTTCGGATCCTTAAGAGACCGCTTGCTCACTTCGAGCGAAGCTCGCCCCGTACCCAGTGGACTCCGTCTCCCGTGAGCGGCAACTCCGTTTTGTCGTCACCGAACATGCGATCGGCCAGGCGTCGCGCATCGTCCTGCTTCATCGGCGCTGTCACGTCACTGATCACCCTGTGCTCGATCGTGACTTCGCCCGGTCCTTCCCCGTTCTTCTCGGGCGGCTCCCATTCGATATCGGTCACGTCTTCACCTGCGTTCATTGGTCCTCCCAGAGCGGTCGTGCCCTGAGGCTAGGACGTCACACCACCAGCCTGGTCGCGCCAGAGCGTTTAATCGAGATTCTGAAAACTCCGGCATCCAGGCACGTTTTGGGGGATTTTCCCCTGCGGGATCGCCATTGGTGCGCATTCGGTTGTTATAACGAGGTCGTCGGGTGCCGATGAACGGACATGGGAACAATCACGACGACCGAAGTCGTGACCGCTGACGCCACCCCGGACCCGATGGCAGCACCGACCACGTCTTACCTGGCCCGCACCACCTCCTACACCGACATCCTCGCCGGTTACGTGGAGATCGTGACGCGCCTCAGTACATCGCAGCACCCGGCTGTCGCTGCCTGCCGACGATAACCACCGTCGGATAGGCGACAGCCCCGGGGCTTATGGTCGCCAAATTCCGGGGCGCTGGATTCGGGCGCGGCCCGAGTCGCCGTGTGTCCGAGTCGCTGTGTGTCCGAGTCGCCGTGTGACCGAGTCGCCGTGTGTCAGCGGAAGTCGAACGCCACCTTTATGGCGCCACTCTCCTCCTGATTGGCCAACACCGAAAAGGCCTCGCGCCACTCGTCGAGGCGGAAGGTGTGGGTGAGCATCCCGGTCAGGTCGACCCGTCCCTCTTCGACGAGCTTCAGGTAGTGGGCGATGCCGTGCATCCGGACACCGTCGATCTCCTCCACACCGAAGGCGTTCGACCCCACCCACGAGATCTCCTTGAAGTAAAGCGGCGACCACTCCCAACGACCGGGACCGTGCACCCCGCTCTTCACGAGGGTTCCCCGTTGCTTCAAGAGCCGCACGCCGACCTCGAAGGTCTCGGGCTTCCCGATCGTGTCGTACACGACGTCGATCCCACCCGGATGGGCCATGGGCAGACCGTTATGGGCGGGATGCAGAACCCCGCCTGACCACTCGGCGACCGTCTCGATGAGTGCCTCCCGGGGTTCGGGGGCCACCACGGTGGCGCCCAGACGCCGAGCCAGGTCGGCCTGGGCCTCGAAACGGGCGACGACCATGACCTCGACATCGGGGTGCAGCGCTCTCAGGATGGCCGTCGCCGTAGTGCCGAGGGCCCCGGCCCCGTAGACGAGGACCTTTCCCCCCGGCGGCGGTGGATGACGGGTCACCGAATGGAGCGAGACGGCAAAGGGGTCGGCGAACACCGCCTGCTCGTCGGGAACCGAATCGGGAACGGGGATGAGCATGGAGTCATGGGCCGGGAAGTAATCGGCAAAGCCACCGGGGGCGTCCTTGCAGGTACCGGTGTGGATCCCGGCGGCCAGATGACCGTCGAGGAAGTGCCAGCACAGGCTGTAATCGCCGGCCTGGCACGATCCGCACTGGGGCTCGATGCCGCGGGGTCCGCACGAGAGCCACGGGTTCAGAACGACCCGCTGCCCGACCTCGAGACCACGGGCACCGTCGCCGAGCTCGGCCACCTCGGCCACCACCTCGTGACCGAGAATGGTGGGAAAGGTGAAGAGGTTACCGAGCGGGCTGTCGGAGTTGTCCTCGCCGAAGTCCATGAAGACCTGCTTGGACTCCGATCCGCAGATCCCTGTGAACCGGGTCTTGGCCATCACCCACTGCTTGCGAGACGGATGCGGTTCGTCCATCTCGACCAGCTTCATCGGCGTCCGGGCCAACCCCATGAGAAGCGGGTTCGACTCGTCGGGTGCGGTCCACGGGTCGGGCCGCACCCCGTACAGCAGTCCCTTCACAACCCCCACCACCAATCTTCTGACGTCGGTGTCAGGTTGGGACGATATCCCAGACCGGCGGTCGGGGACCTCAGTCCGGCCCGAGCACGGAGCCGGCAGCATCCACCACGGCGGCCCGGTGGGCCAGCACCGTGGCCAACACCGCCCGCCGTTGCCGGACCACCCGGGTACCGGCCATCACGCCACCGATCCTCTTCACCCGTTCCGCCACCCGCACCGTGGCGTAGCCGCAGGCGGGTGCGCCGGNNAGCCCGCCCACGGACCCCAGGTCTCGCCAACCACGACCCCGAGCACCACGTAGACGAGGGTGAACAGCACGAAGCAACCGAGCAGCTTGACCGTGGCCTTGATGCTCTCGTTGGTGGGAACGGCGCCCACCCTCTTCATGATCTGGTACGGCACGACATGGACGAGCGCTCCGATAGCGGCCGCCGGCAGGGCGGCGAGGACCCGCGTGGCCGCCCACGCCAGAGCCAGCGAACGGCGACCGGGGTGGTTCGAATCGGATATCTGTTCGTCGGACAGGCCGAGGAGAGCCAGGTCGCGCTCGTACTCGGTGAAGGCCCGCCGCAGCGCGTCGAACTGCTGCGGCCGACGGCCGGACTCCTCGGCATCGGCCAGGTTCCGGGCCGTGACCTCGAGCCGGGCGAGATCGACATCGCCATCCGCCGGTGCATCCGCCGTCCGGTCCACGATCTCGGCGATCTGCCGCAGTTCGGTCGCTTGGACCCACGACCGATAGGTCGGGCTCACGGCGCTCAGGCGCTCGGCCAACTCCGCCGTCATGGCCCGCACCGCCTGATGCGGGTCGCCCCGGTAACCACCGCACCACCGGTCGGCGTCCTGTGCCGGACCGGCATGCACGAGGGCACGCGACCGGAATCGAGCCTTGGCGTCGTACGACAGGCCCACGGGGACAACGACCACGCCGGGCACCCCGTCGTCGACGGCGGCGCCGAGGGCGATCCTCGCCGCCCCCGTCTTGAGCGGCTGCAACATGGACTCGTCGTGACTGATCCCCTCCGGAAACAGCGCCACCTCGGCCTTGCGGGCCAACAGGAGCCGGCACGTCCGGAAGCTGCCCTCATTGCGCGCCGTCGACTCCCCGTCCTTGGCCCGGTACACGGGCACGACTCCGGCGAGCTTCAGAAAGGGCCAGAGCGGGAGAATACGGAACAATGTGGACTTCCCCAGAAAACGGGGGAAGCGCGGCAACGTCGCCATCAGCAACAAGGCGTCGACCAACCCGTTGATGTGATTGGCGACCAGTACTGTCGGCGCGTCGGCCGGCAGCTCGGCCAGACCTTCGACCTCGATCCGGCGGAAGAAGAGCCGGACCAGGAGTTTGGCCAACCGTCTCATCGCACCATCCGCGGCCCGGCGCACGGTTTGTAGAGTACGGGTATGGCCGATACCTGTACTCATCTCGATCAGATCACCCACGGCTCCCCCAACGCCACCGGCTGCGAGGACTGCCTGGCCCTCGGTCAGCACAACTGGGTCCACCTACGGGTGTGTCAGTCCTGCGGCCACGTCGGTTGTTGCGACAACTCGCCGGGCCGTCATGCCACCGCTCATTTCCACAGCGCCGCCCACCCTTTGATCCGCTCCTACGAGCCCGGCGAGGACTGGTACTACTGCTACCTGGACGACTTCCTCTTCGAGCTCCCTGACGCGCCTCCGGCGCCTTCGCACCCATAAGGGGCGACGGTCAGGTCGCCACCGTCTCGTCGCCCAGCCCGGCGGCGATGGCCACGTCCAGGCTGTAGTCGATGGGAACGACGATGATGCTCGGGACGTCGAGCGTGAGGGCGTGCGCCAAGCGCGGGGAGAACTCGTCGGCGTGGCTGATCCGCCATCCCGGTAAGCCGTAAGCCTCGGCCAGGGCGACGAAGTCCGGATTGGTGAAGTCGACGCCGAAGCTGCGACCGAAGCGCCGTCGTTGCTTCCACTCGATCGATCCGAACTGGTTGTTCTCCCAGATGACGTTCACGAAGGCGGTCCGCAGCCTCTTGGCCGTCTCCAGTTCCTGGGCGTTCATCACGAAGCCACCATCGCCGCTGACGGCCACCACCGACGCCGACGGTCGGACCAGCTTGGCGGCGATGGCCGCCGGAACGGCGAAACCCATGCCGGCGAGACCGTTGGCGATCAACGTCGTGTTGGGCTCGTAGGCGGGATACAGCCGCCCGATCCACAACTTGTGGAGCCCGACATCGCTCACCAGGATGTCGTCGCGTCCCAGGCGAGCGCGAATGTCGGCCAGGACCCGCGGCGGCGTCATGGGGAAGGAAACATCCGACGCCGACCGGTGCAGCAGCCCCGATGTGGCGTCGCGCAGCCGGGACGAACCGCCGGGCCGCACGGCCCCCCGGCACTCCTCGGCCAGGCCGAGCAGGACGTGGTAGATGTCGCCCACCAGCTCCACCGCAGGCGTGTAGTACCCGTCGATCTCGGCCGGGAGGGTGTCGATGCACACGATCGCTTTGTCGCGCCCCGGGTTCCACTGCTGCGGCGACTGCTCCACCAGGTCATAGCCGATGGTGACCACCACATCGGCATCGGCGAACCCCGCCATCTCATAGTCACCGGCCTGCAGGCCGGTGGCTCCCAGCGCCTCGGTGGCGTCGGCCGCCACGAGACCTTTGCCCATGAACGTCTCCGCCACCGGAACCCCCGTGGCCCGGCAGAACTCCCGCAACGCCCCGGCGGCCCCACCGCGCACGGCGCCGTTGCCGGCCAGGGCGACCACCTTCGCCCCGCCCCGGATGATGTCGGCGGCCCGCACCATCTCCCGGGCCGACGGTTCCGGTCGTACCGGGGGATGGACGGGGAGAGGAGTCCACCGCTCGCCCCCGACGGTGGCGAGATCGGTGCTCATGACGTCCTCGGGTAACTCCAGGTGGGTGGACCCGGGCTTCTCCGCCTGAGCCACGGCGAAGGCTTTGCGCACCGCTTCGGGCACGATGGCGGAGTCCGACACGCGGGCGTTCCACTTGGTGATCGGCCGCATGAGGCTGACGACGTCGATGTATTGGTGGCTTTCCTTGTGCATCCGGTTCAGATCGCCCTGCCCGGTTAGAGCAACGAGAGGGGCGCGGTCAAGGTAGGCGTCGGCTACGCCGGTGACCAGGTTGGTGGCACCCGGTCCCAGGGTGCCCAGACAGACCCCGGCCCGACCCGTGAGCCGACCCACGGTGTCGGCGATGAAGGCACCGGCCTGCTCGTGACGGACGGGCACGAACTCGATCGACGACTCGTCGAGGGCTTCGTTCAGATCGAGGGTCTCCTCCCCCGGGATACCGAAGACCCAGCGTGCCCCCTCGGCTTCGAGGCACTCCACGAGCAGGTGGGCGGCGCGCCGTATGGCCATCTCACTGCCCACCGTGGCCCGGCGACCGCCCGATGTGGATGGACAGGAAATCGAGCATCCGGCTCCAGCCGTCGGTCGCCGCTGCCTCGTCGTAGCTATCGGACCGGTCACGCATGAAGCCGTGGTGAGCAGCGGGATAGACGACCGTGTCGGGATGGTGGGCCACCACGGCCTCGATGTCCGCGGTGGGGATGTACTCGTCGTCTCCTCCGAAGAGCAGCAACGTCGGGCACCGGGGCTCACCCAGTTCGGCGGCGATCCGAGCCCCGTAGAACCCCACCGCGGCATCACATCCCGGGGACGACAGCGCTGTCCGGTAGGCCTGGAAACCGCCCATGCAGAATCCGATCACCCCGACGGCGGTCGCCCCCTCCCGACGCAGGACGGCGATGGCCTCGCCGATGTCGGCGGCAGTCTGCTCCGGCGTGAGCGAGGCCATGAGGGCGACGACATTGCGTGCCTCGGTCCCGCCGATCCGGAAGAACAGGTCGGGGGCGATCGCCGCGTACCCCTCGTGCGCCAATCGCTGGCACACACGGAGCAACTGCGCGGAGATGCCATTTCCCTCGTGGATCACGACAATGCCCGGCCCCCGTTGATCACCGTCGGGACGAGCGAGGAAGTACGGAAGAGCGATGTCCGGCATGGCCCGATCCTGTCATGACCGACAGGAGCCCGGCGGCGATCAGCCGTTGATCGCCGCGGCGCGCCTCGGAAGACCCTTTCGCCGACCCACTCCCTTCGTCTTAGTGTGAACGCCGTGCCCACCGAGCCTGACGCATCACTCGACCTCGGCAGCCAGGCGCAGCGACACCCGGAGGCCACCGCCGTCGTCATGGGGGGCACCGGGGAGTCGCTTGCGTACCGGGAGGTCGAGGGCCGTTCCAACCGGTTCGCCCGGCTGCTGCGGGCCCGGGGCACGAGAGCCGGTGGCCACGTGGCCTTCCTCATGGAAAACAACATCGACTATCTGCCCCTGGCCTGGGGGGCGCAGCGCTCGGGGCTCTACTACACGGCCCTCAACAACCATCTGCGCAGCAGCGAGGTTCAGTACATCCTCGACGACTGCGGCGCCACGACCCTCGTCGCCACTCCGGCCATGGCCGAGGTCGTCTCCCTCCTCGACCTGGGCCGGATCCCGACACGGCTGGTGGTGGGCGGAGCGCTCCCCGGTTTCGACGACTACAGGTCCTCGGCCGAGCAGTTCGAGCCGACCCCCGTCGACGATGAATCTGAAGGACGGGAGATGCTCTACTCGTCCGGTACCACCGGACAGCCGAAGGGCGTCCGTAAGACCCTACCGGCCACTCCACTCGGCGACCCCACGGCCGCCCCCGTCCAGATCGCCATGGGCATGGCCCGGGCGGGCGTCGGGCCGGGGTCCGTCTACCTGTCTCCGGCACCGCTCTACCACTCGGCGCCGCTCGTTTACTCGATGTCGATGCTCCGACTCGGCGCCACCGTCGTGATCATGGAGAACTTCGACCCTGCCGCCTGCCTCGGCTTGATCGAACGCTACGGGGTGACGCACGCGCAATTCGTCCCGACGATGTTCGTACGCATGTTGAAGCTGCCGACCTCCGAACGGGACCGATACGACCTCTCGAGCCTGCGCTATGCCGTCCACGCCGCCGCGCCCTGTCCCGTCGACGTCAAGCGGCAGATGCTCGAGTGGTGGGGTCCCATCATCCACGAGTACTACGCCGGCACCGAGGGCAACGGCTTTACCGCCATCAACTCCCAGGAATGGCTGTCGAAGAAGGGCTCGGTCGGCCGCGCCCTGATGGCGCAGCTGAAGATCTGCGACGAGGCCGGCGACGAACTTCCCCCGCGCTCCGAAGGCGTCGTCTATTTCGCCGGCGGCGGGACCTTCGAATATCACAACGCTCCGGACAAGACCGCCGAGAGCCGAAACAAGCACGGTTGGACGACCCTGGGCGACGTCGGCTGGGTCGACGAAGACGGCTATCTCTTCCTCACCGACCGCAAGACGCACATGATCATCTCAGGAGGCGTGAACATCTACCCCCAGGAAGCCGAGAACCTGCTCGTCACCCACCCGAAGGTCATGGACGCGGCGGTATTCGGCATCCCCGACGAGGAGATGGGCGAGCGGGTGCACGGGGTCGTCCAGCCCCTCGACATGGCCAACGCAGGCCCCGCGTTGGAGCGGGAGCTGCTCGCGTTCTGCCGCGAGCACCTCGCGCACTACAAATGCCCCCAGGCGATCGACTTCGACCCCGAGCTGCCCCGACAACCCACCGGCAAGCTCTACAAGCGACTACTCCGCGACCCTTACTGGGAAGGCTCGGGACGCACCATCTAAGGCCGGAGGGTCCGTGAAGATTCTCGTCACCGGCGGCACCGGCTTCGTCGGCTCCCACGCCGTCAGCGTGCTGCAACGGTCGGGCCACGTCGTCCGCCTGCTGGCTCGGAACCCGACCAAGGTCGCAGGCGTCCTCGGCCCCCTCGGCGCCGTGGCCGATGAGGTCGTGGTGGGCGACATGACCGACGCCGACCGGGTGTCCGAGGCCCTCGAGGGCTGTGACGCCGTGGTCCACTGCGCAGCCGAAATCGGCGTGGCCGGGGGCCGGGGCCCGACGAGCGCCGCCAACATCGAGGGGACCCGGTTGGTGATCGACGGGGCCCTCGACCGGGGCCTCGATCCCGTCGTCTACACCTCCACCATCACCGTCCATCTCCCCACCACGGACACGGTCCTCGGCCCCGAGAGCCCGCTGGCTGAGCCGCTGTCGGTCTACGGGGCACAGAAGTGCGCCATCGAGCGGTTCGTCCAGCAACGGCAACGGGCCGGTGCGCCCGTCACCACCCTCGTGGTCGGCGGCGTCTACGGGCCCACGAGCCCCCATCTCGACGGGAGCTTCAGCGCCATCCTGGCCAGCCTCGAGTCGGGCATGTACGCGCCCGACAGCGGTCTCGGCGTCGTCGACGTCAGGGACCTGGCCCTCATCATCGGCCGGGCCATGGAACCGGGCCGCGGACCCCGGCGCTATCTGGTGAGTGGCCGCTACGTGACCTGGGAGGACTGGGCCGCGCTGCTGGCCGAGGCATCGGGACGCCCGGTGCCCTACCACCGGGCCAGCCCCGAGGACATGATCTCCCTGGGGCGGAAGTTCGACGAGCTCCGCGCCTCGGGCCAGGTCCTGCCGCCGCTGTCGGAAGAGGCGGCCATCGTGATGTCGTCGGGACGTCCCGGCGACGACACCGCCACCCTGGCCGCCTTCGGTGTCACCTACCGCCCCACGGTCGAGACCTTCAGGGACACCGTCAACTGGCTCCGGGACACCGGCCAGCTGGGAACGGACGGCTGATCGACCGGCCACCGCCACCGAGGCCGGCGGGGCCGCTTCTGTATCATCCACCGATGAAGATCCACACCATGCTGGCGGGACTCGAAGATGCCGGCGAACATGCCCGTCGCCTCGAGGCACTCGGGGTCGACGGTGTGTTCACCTTCGAAGGCCCCCGGGATATCTTCCTTCCCCTCATTCTCGCCGCCGCCAACACGTCGACGGTCGAACTCATGACCAATGTCGCCATCGCCTTCCCCCGCAATCCCATCCAACTCGCCCACCAGGCCAACGACCTGCAATGCCTGTCGCGGGGGCGCTTCACCCTCGGGCTCGGGGCCCAGATCCGGACGCAGATCGAGAAGCGCTACGGCGTTCCCTTCGACCGTCCCATCGCCCGCATGCGGGAGCTGATCGGAGCACTGCGGGCCATCTTCGCCGCCTGGGAGGGAGATGGACGGCTCCGCTTCGAGGGCGAGTTCTACCGTCACACTCTGATGACGCCGATGTTCAACCCGGGTCCGAACCCCTACGGCATGCCGCCGATCTTCTTAGGGGCACTCGGCCCGCAGATGACCCGGCTGGCGGCGGAGTCGGCCGACGGCCTCTTGGTCATGCCCTTCAACACCAGGCGCCATTTCCAGGAGCGGACCTTGCCGATGGTGGACGAGGGACTGGCCCGGGCCGGCCGCCGCCCGTCCGATCTCGATCTCGTCGGTGAGGTGATCGCCTGCTGTGGCCGCACCGAGGAAGAACTGGCCGTGGCTGACGAGGGTACTCGTTGGCTTCTCAGCTTCTACGGCTCGACCCCGTCATATCGGCCCGTCCTGGACGTCGAGGTCTGGGGAGATCTGCAATCGGAATTGCATACCTTGTCCAAGGAAGGCCGCTGGGACGAGATGGCGCGACGCATCGAGCCGGCCATGCTCGGCGCGCTGGCGGCCCGCGGAACCCCCGAGGAGGTGGCCGCCGACATCAAGGGGCGTTTCGGCGACCGAGTAGATCGGATCTGCGTCTACACGCCCTATGCCATCGGTGAGGCATGCTTCGGCGGTCTCGTTGACGCGCTCAGGTAGAGCGTCGGATCGATGACGTCGGCAACGCCCCTTGGCCTTCGAGGCCGACCTGCGGTCCAAGCTGGGCGAGGGTGCCACCGCTACCTCGTAGTATCTCGTCGGACGCGTCGATAGGACTCGGCGGAGTCTTCCGACGGGAGCCGACATGGAAGATACCGAGGAACAGGGGGTCGCAGGTCCAGCCAATGGGCTCGGCGACACCGGGGCCAACTCCTCGATGTCGGTCATCGCCGCGCGTATGGAGCGGCTCCTACAGATCCTGCTTTGGGTCGGGGACGCAGATGTGGCCCGAGGTCTCCGCAGCCTCCCGGTGACGGAGTTCGACACGCAGCCCGTGGCCATACGGACAGCCCTGCGGGCTTTGAGGCGCAAGCGCGATCCGGCCACAGCTCTTCAGCAGCCTCAGTATCGACCCACCACTCCGCTGGTGGCCGAGGCCCTCTCGGAGCAATGCATGGATGCGGTGGTCGCCGCCCTAGGCGACGCCGCGGATGAACCCGATCGCCAGCAGGTCCTCGAGGCTCTCGAGGAGGTCCAGGACCGTTTCCCTGCGAGCACTGTCGCCCTCATGCTCGCCTATGTGTCGGTCACGGACATGGTGGCAGCGGACGTGTGCGATGAGATTCTCGCATCCGACGAGAGGTTCACCCCGAAGCCCTGAAAGCCGATTTCCCTCTTTCCGACACGGGGCGGGGCCACCTAACAGCGATAGACGCGCTCGGCATTGGTGGCAAAGAGCTTTGCGCGGGATTCACTGTCGAGGCCGGCCGTCACAGTATTGAACGTGGCGTAGAGCTCATCGAAGGTGCCGTACATGGCGTCGACGGGGAAGTTGCTGGCGAACATGCAGCGGTCGACCCCGAAGGCCTCGATGGCGTACTCGAGCCACGGAGCGAAGGCATCGACGCTCATGGACTGCAACGGCATGGCCAGGCCCGAGAGCTTGCACATGACGCTGTCGCCCAGGCCGGCCAGCGCGTCGATGCCGCCCCGCCAGAGGGCGCGTTCCTCGTCGGAATTCGAGCGGGGCCACCCGGTGTGCTCGACGACGACGGTCAGATCATCGAAGCCGGCCAGCTGCGTCGCCGCCACTTCCAGCTGATCGGGATGACTCATCAACTCGAACAGCAGGTTCCGCTCCTGCAGAGCGCGGAGCACTCCGGCGTCCGGGACCGGCCCCATGTTGGCGCCCATCGGGCGGACCCCACGGAAGCGTGCAGCGGCCATCTGCCGGTCGAGGAGCTCGATCGCCTCGGCCACCGTGTCGGTGGGCGGGAGACCACCGATGATGGCGTCGGGACCGCCGCTGACATCAGCGTTGCCATCGAGTTCTATGGTCTCCTCGATCGAGGAACGACCGGTGGCGGCGGCGACGTTGACGAACTTTTCCACATTCCACCGAGCCGTCTCAGCTCTGTAGGTGTCGATATCGAAGCGGCGGAACATCCTCGACGCATCGCCGGCGCCACCCTCCGGAGCACGCGAGAGATACGGGTACCAGTCCGTGCGGGCCGGGTCCCAAATATGCACGTGAGCATCCACGATGCGGGTGGGTTGGTCGGGCATCAGGCCTCCCGGGACGGCTGTCGCCCGGTGACACCGACGATCTCCCGCAGCGTGGCGTCGAGCCAGTCGGGGACGGCCGGACCCCCGTAGGTGATGCTGCCTCTTGGTCGGGGGTGACTGCGAAGACCGATCCAATCTGCGCCTATCGCCAACTCGGCGCCGGCGAGAGCCGTGGCCTCAGGGTGGCTGAGCAGGTGGGCGACGAGGGTACCGACCGATTGGGCGGCTTCCTCCTCCGACGCCTCGATGCCGGCGGCGAAGGCCGTGACGCGTCCTTTGGTCGCATCGGCGGCGGCCCGGGCCAGCTGGGCCGAGGCCTGCGCCCGACTGCGACCTCCACTGGTGGCGGCGTCGGTCAGGGTCACCAGTTGCACCGGGCGATCGGCGGCGGCCGCGTAGTCGGCCGCCGCCCGGGCCCAGGCGGCGTCGGTATAGATGTGCTCGACGATCCCGCCGTGCTNNCGCCGTGCTCGGCCAGCACCCGCTGCCACCCATCCGTCGAGCTGTCCGTCGCCTGAGCGCCGGCGGGGGCGACGACGATGGCGTCGATCGGCCCCTTCACGTCGACGACGGCGCGCAACGCGTCGGCGGCGTCGGCAAAGCTATAGACCACCTCGACGCGGTAGCAGATGATGGACCGGGCCTCGAGGGCGGTCACGAGCGACGCCGCCAATCGGGGGCGGTCACTGACGACGACACAGGTCCGTACGGGCGTGGTGGCGATCTCGTCGGGGGCGGGCTCGTCGAATATGGGGCCGAACCGCGGGTTGCCGCCGCCGTCGCTCACCTGGTTGGTCTCGGCCGTGGCCAAGGCGCNNCGGCGGCCTCGAGCACCCGGTCGAGAGAGACCACCTCGTCGCTGCGCACCACCTCGAGGAGGTGGGGCTGGTCGATGACCGCCACCTCCGAGCCGCCGACGAAGAGCACCCGTCCGGTGCACCACCCGAAATCGTCGCTGACGAGGTAGGCGCCGAGCGGCCCGAGGTCCTCGGGTCCCGCCATGGTGAGGAAGGAGATTCCGCCAGCGCCGGTCCGGCCCGCCCGACGGGCGCGCTCGAGGGCGGCGGCCACCATGCGGGTGGCGGCGATGGGCGACATGGCGTTGACGGTCACGCCCGGCGGCACCTGCCGGCCCAGTTGCCACGTGAGGGCGGCGATGGCCCGCTTGGCACAGCTGTAGGCGCCGGCATCGGCCGCCCGCCACCCCGAGCCGGAGGTGACGCCGAGGATGTGACCGTGCCCGGTGGCGGCCATGAGCGGCAGGG
>PKWD01000250.1 GCA_003131945.1 Acidimicrobiaceae bacterium | reverse complement strand
AGAAGAACATCATCGCCGACCGAGCCATCAAGCTGCCCCGCCGCTAAGAGAGCTTCTGTACCGGAGTCCGATCGTCGACCACCCTCCAGCAGTACCAGGCCACGATGCTGCGGTAGGGACGAAACGCATCGCCGAGGTCGAGGAGCACGGCCGGCGCCGGGATCTCCCACGGCGGCAGATTGATGAGACGCGGCTTCAGCACGATCAGCGTTTCATCGGANNGTACCCCGTAGTCCCCCACCGGCCATACATCGAGACGTCCCAGGGTGCCGAGGAGGAACATCTCCGCCGTCCACCGTCCGATCCCGCGCACCTGGATCAGATGCTCCACCACGTCCTCGTCGCTCAGTCGGCCGATGCGCTCGAGCGAGACCTGTCCATCGGACACCTTCTGCGCCAGATCCTTGACGGCGGCGCCCTTGGCGGCACTGAGCCCCGCCGCGCGCAGAGCGTCGGGCGGTGCCGCCAACACACTGGCCGGCGTCACCTCACCTCCCACGGCAGCGACGAACCGGCCGTGGATGGTGGCGGCCGCCTTGCCGGCCAATTGCTGGTAGCAGATGGCTCTGGCCAGGACGGCGAACCGGGCACTCGCCTTCGGCCGACCCCCGAAGCGCGGCGGCCCGTAGCGCTCGAGGAGGGTCGCGAGCACCGCATCCTCGGCCGCCAAGGCGTCGGCGGCGCGCGCCGCGGGTCCTGGGGCCATGAAGCCGAGCCTAAGGGGCCGTGGGAACGACCTCGTTCGACCGATCCCGCCAACGTCTGCTCTTCAGCCACCACCGTCTGTGGCCGATATGACCCTTTGGGACGGTAGGCTTCATGAGCCCTGCGTGACGAACCCAGAGAGATCAAGGAAGACGCCATGAGCGACATGTCCCAGGGGCCCGGCTGGTGGATTGCATCGGACGGCAAGTGGTATCCGCCACACCTGCACCCTTCGGTGCGCGTTCCCGAGCCGTCGGAAACCGGAGATGGCCACCTCACAAACCCCTCGAGCGCCCCCGCGGATGCTGTCGCGTCCGGTCAGCAGTCCGAGACGCCTTCTCGTTTCGTCGCTGCGCAGGGATCTCCGGGTCCGGACTCGGCGGGTCCCGCGATTTCCGGGCAGCCCGGCAGCTTCGATTACCAGGCGGCGGCGCCCGCCGCCAAGAAGCGGTCCCGCACTCCCCTCGCCGCCGCCGTCAGCATCGTCGTCGTCATCCTTCTCATCGTGGGTGCCGTCGTCGTCTTCGGCAATTCGACGAGCGCCAGCGCCAAGGTCATCAACGCCGTCACCAGCACGCTCAACGACGGCACAGCCCACGTGACACTGAACCTTTCCGGTAGTGCGCAGGGCACGAACGTGACCGGGACGGGATCCGGAAACATCGACTTCACCGACAACGCTCTCCAACTGCAGATGAATGTGGCGGCCGACGGACAGCAGGTGCCGATCAGCGCCATCTACCTCGGCGGCGTGGTCTACGAGACCATCCCCGGGCTCAGCACCCTCGTGCCCGGAAAATCATGGCTCTCTATCGATCTTTCCGCCCTGCAGAAGGCGGAGGCGCAGAGCCCGAGCACCCAGGGACTGGGCAACAACCCCACCGTGATGTTGCAGATGCTGGCGCAGCAGGGGAACAAGGTCGTGCCCCTGGGTCCGTCCACCGTGGGCGGTGTCGCCGTCGACGGTTATTCGGTCACGGTGAACCCCTCGACCGTGTCGCAGGAGCTCAAGAAAGCCAACTTGCCGTCGTGGATGCAACAGACGGTCGCCGGTCTGAAGGTGCACAACATCGACATGTTGGTCTACATCGACCACGCCGGCCTTCTGCGGTCGTTCGAGATCCAGCTCACGGAGTCCGACGCAACGACCGGTCCCGTGACCATCGATGAGACGCTCAACCTCTCGGACTACGGCACTCCCGTCAATGTCACGGCGCCCCCGGCCGGCCAGGTCGAAAGCTTCCAGCAACTCCTCCAGGTGGCAGGAACGCAGGGCACTCCCTCCTGATCGAACAATGTCGGCTCAGGGTGCCCGGCCGGTTCACGATGGGGAGACTGACTCCGCCGAGACGGTGAGCTTGGCGGTCACGCCGACCGCCCCGTCACCGTCCTGACTGGCCGTAGCGGTCCCACCCATGAATTGACCTCCGATGGTTCCGGTGATCAGCACCGTCTCCGACGCCCCGATACCCGACGACGGCACCTCGAACTGGGCCGTCGCCTTGACGGGCTCCGAGCCGTAGGTACCGGTCACGCGGAAGCTGAACTGTCCGTTCTGCAGTGGCGAGGCATTGTCGGCGGAGTCGAGCGACACATGGAGCACATAGGCCGTTCCCCCGAGACTGCCCTTGTAGTCGAAAAGGACACCGCCCAGCGACAGGGTCCCGGAACCCGGGCCCGTTGACACCGAGGTGCCGTTGCTGACGGTCCCGGTCAGGGCCAAGCCGGCCACGGTGCCCGAGAACGAGGGCTGACCCGAATGGGAGATCGAGATGTGGATGGTGGCGGTTTCCGATCCCGCCGGGATCGCCGAGGTTGACTTGGATACGAGGGCCACGACCAGAGCCGCCACGGTCACCACCACCAGGATCCCGACCCCCAGCGCCCACAGCTTCTTCGACCTCGTCGCGCTCACGGGCGTGGAGGGGACCGACGCCGGGGTCTCAACCGCAGTGACGACGGTCGGGATCATCGGTGGGGAGGGCCATGGTGGAGACGACGATGTCGACGGGGGGTCGTCCGTCTCTTCCTCGGGGTCCGGCGCCGGCGCCGGACTCGTCGGCATGTCCCTCCCCAACCATCGCGACGCCGGTGCCCCGGGCGACGTCTCGGACTGGTGGACCGTGATCGATAACGGTCCCGGTTCTGCGGTCGACGGTGGCGTCGACGCCGGCGGCGAAGATGCCGGCCACGCCGGATTGGATTGCGGCTCCGGCTCGGGACGAGGCTCGGGTTCGGGCTGAGCGGGTGCGGTCCGATCGGGGTGGGATTCAGGTGGATACCACTTGCCGTCCGATGCGATCCACCAACCCGGCCCTTGCGACATGTCGCTCACGGGCACCTCCCCCTCGGACTGCCGGCCGCCCTCCTGCCACCTTGTCACTTCTGTGTCACTTATGTCGGACCCGTGACAGACAGGCACCCGTGGTACGGGCGCGCCGTACGGGCCCGCAGTGGCAGACGGTAAGTCGTTGACTTCCAGGGGACCAACCCCGACAATCCAACGATGGACCTGCTCAACGGTGGTGGATTGTCGATCATCCCGATCGCGCTGGCTGTCGCCGTGGGTGTGTTCTTCGGTTTGGCGGCCATTGTGGCGATCTTCGTTGTCATCGTGGTGGCCAACCGGGCCGACCCTGACCCCACGGGCCGTCGTCCCCTGGCCGTCTATCTCTTCGGCGTCGCCTTCTTCTCGATATTCGTCGTGCTCTTCGGGAGCTTCGCCATGGTGCTCGGCCTCGTCCAGCTCATCGGCAGTCATCCCGGCGTCGTCAGTGTGGTCAAGCATCCCGTCGGGGACTCCGTGGTCCGGGTCGTCGTGCTCGGGGGCATCATCGTGGCGGCGGCGGCCTTCCTGTTGCAATACACGCTGCGCCGAGGTCTCGACCTTCCCGAGGTGAAACACGGCCCACCTGGCCCCGTCTCCCGGGTGGCCCAGAGCTATGCGGCCAGCGTGTCGTTCGTGTGCGTGTTGATCGCCGCCGTATCCCTCATCGTGTTCGTCTACGAGGTGTTCCGCATTCTCGCCCCCGGGGTCTTCGAGTTGACCGGCACCCGTGTGGCTGCTGCCCGGGTGGTGCTGGCCGCTCTGTATCTGGCGTTGGCATCGGCTGCCGTCGTTGCCACTCACTCCCGCTTCCTGCCCGCCGGCGGGTGGGGTCCCCTGCAGCGGGCAGGTGGCGACGCCGGCTACGGGGGATACCCGGCTCCTCCTCCACCATCGCCTTACTGATCCGGATCTTCATCGATCGTCCGGCCGGCGGTTTCCGACGGGCGGTACTGCTGTCAGCGGCCCAGTAGGAACTCCGTGAGCCCGTTGTCGATGGCCGACGCGGCGCGTTGCTGCCAAGCGGGATTGACGACGAGGGCGGCGTCGGTGGGGTTGCGCATGTTGGCGCACTCGATGAAGACCTTCGGGACTGTCGTCAGGTTGATACCACCGAGATCGTCGCGGGGTTGGATCCCGTTCACTCCGTCATAGGAACTCACCGGCTCTCCGGTCCCGGCCAGGAAGCTTCCACGGAGGTCGGAGCCCAGCGCGGCAGAAGACGCGATGACGCCGTCATTGGGTCCGTCGGCAACAGGTTCGAGTATGGCGAAGCCGCGACCGCCAGGCGGTCCGCCATCCGCGTGAATGGCCACCGCCGCATCGGCATGAGCGTTGTTGCCGATCGCCGCCCGCTGGGTGACGCAGGGTCCGACGCCGGAATTCGTGTCGCGGGTCAGCACCACCGTGGCTCCCTGGGCCCGGAGGTCGGCGGCGAGGTACTGGGCCACGTTGAAGTTGAACTGGGCCTCGCTGTACCCGCTGTCGGTGGCGGCGCCGACCGTGTCACAGGCTTCCTCCCCGCGTCCGTTGAACACGGGCATGTTGATGTAGGCGGGATCGCCGGCGTTGCCGCCGTTGTGCCCGGGATCGACGGCCACGATCTTCCCGGCCAGCGGGGCGCCTTCCACCAGCCAGTACCCGGCGGCGCCGGGATCACCGGCGATGCCGATGACCGGTTGGACGAGTGGGCTTCCCGCCGCCGACCCTTCGAATGGGGCGTCGCCGAAGGAGAACACTCCGCCGTCGTCGGCCGTCAACCAGTAGCCGCCACCACCGGCGTCTGCGGCCAGCCCCACGACGGGGGCGTCGAGCGGCTTACCGCCCATGGAACCGTGGTAGCCGGCCGGGCCGAAGGCGAAGACCCCGCCGTCGCTGGCCACCAGCCAGTAGCCGCCGCCGGGTGCG
>PKWD01000294.1:6781-16533 GCA_003131945.1 Acidimicrobiaceae bacterium | reverse complement strand
CTGCGCCGCGGCCGGCTGCTCGACGACGGAGGGGCTCTGCTGTGGGATCAGAGCCACATGATCCAGTCGGGCACGTTCACGGGATCGTACGCGAGAGGCGGGCGTGAGGCCTCGGTGGACGGATGGCTCGGCCAGCGCGACCACTCGTGGGGCGTGCGCGATCACGGCCGGATCCCGTGCTGGACGTGGTACGCCATCCAACTGCCCGGCACCCGGGTCCACCTGGCCGACATCCGCATGGGTATCCCGGGCATGCCGGTCTTCTTTGGATATATCCAGAAGCCGGGCGAGGTCCATCCNNCGGTCGTCGATTTCCGTCACGATCTGCACTGGACCGACGGGGCCGGTGGCGTCGTCGACTACGGCAACGACGGTGCATCGGTGGCCGGCCTCACGGGGACGGTGGTGTTCAGCCTGGAGGACGGCCGCCAGGTGACGGTGCGCGGTTCAGGCGGCTGGTGCGCACCGTACCGACCGTTCTACGGCGGTGGACAGCATCTGATGGCGGTGGAGACAGACGACGGCCGGCGGGGCACGGCCATCTACGAGGTCACGGGCCGGCACCACCATCGCTTCTTTCCGGAGCCGTTGGTGCCGAGCGGCAATGGGGACAGCGGCGAGGCCTGACGGTTGACCTCGCCCGGGCCGACCGGGGGCGCTCAGGCCAGATCGGCGATGTCCGCGAAGCCGGCCAGCAGGCAGGTGTGGAGCACGTCGGGATCGGGGACGGCGGCGAGATCGCTGTTCACCCCGATGTGGAGCTGGTCGACGTAGCTGAGAAGGCACAGGTTGACGGCCGAACCGCCGAGCGGACCGAGCGGGAACTGCGCCAGCAGCTTGGCCCCGGCGAAGTAGACGGGGACGGGTACCCCGGGCACATTGCTGGTGGTGAAGTCGACGCCTTTGAGCATCGAGCCGAAGATTCCGGTCAGCAACGTGGTGGGCAAGCGGTAGAGGACGGAGGACAGGGGCTCGACGAGGCCAACGGCCGGTTCACCGCGTTGCACGGCGATGACCCCCCGGATGACCTGGAGGTGCTCAAGGGGATCGTCCACCCTGATGGGCACAGGGAAGCGGGTGGGGGCCCACTGGTTGCCGGCCAGGTCGGCTGTCTCGGCCGTGCGGACGTTGATGGGCATGCCCATGCGGAGCTGGTCGGGGGCCGCTCCGTGCTTGTCGTGGTAGTAGCGGAACCCGCGGGCCACGGCCGTCACAAAGGCGTCGTTGAGCTTGCCCCCACCGCGTTTGGCGGCGGCCTTGGTCTCGGCCAGGGGAACGGTCAGGGTGTCGAAGCGCATGCTGAGCGAACGCCGGGTCATCACCGGACTGAGCGGGGTGGACGCCGGGCGCAGCATGCGGGCGGCCGAGGCCACGGTGGCGCCCACGTCCTCGGCCGCCCCCGACGGAGCGGCCGCCGCCCGGGTGAGGGCGCGTCCGACGGCGCTCGGGAAGCGGCGGGCCCTACCGAGTTGACGNNATGGCCGAAGGCGTCGAGGAATCGCTCGGCCCGGTTGAGGACGTGGACGACGGGCGCCATGGGCAGAGGAGGCGGGGGACCGGGCGGCGTGCGTTCGAGGTCGAACAGGACCATGCCGATCTTCACGGCTCCGACACCGTCGGTGATGGAGTGGTGGATCTTCATGACGATGGCGGCCCGGTCCTCGGTCAGGCCTTCGATGACGGTCATCTCCCACAGGGGCCGGTCGCGGTCGAAACCCTGCATGGCGATGGGTTCGGCCGCACGCAGGACCTCGCCGACGTCCGCCGCACCGGCGGCCCGGGTCCAACGCAGGTGATAGTCGAGGTCGAAGTAGGGATCGACCTCCCAGCGAGGCGGGGCCAAGGACCACGGACTCGAGACCACCCGCTGGCGCAGCCGTGGCACCAGCCGGCTGCCGCGCTCGAGACGGTCGGCCACGAGGCGACGGTCGGGGGCGGCGTCCAGGATGAGGACGGCGGTGATCGTCGACCGCAGCATCGGGTCCTTCTCGACGCTCCAGGCCAAGGCGTCGGCGTCGCGCATGCGGTCCTCGAACCGCAGCCGGTCAGTCGCTTCCGCCACGTGTCCACCTCACCTTCCGCACCCAAGGCTACGTCGCCCTCTGCGGCGGTGCGATAGACACGCAGGCGTGGCCGTGCGCGATGTCCTGGGGCAGGTGGGCCTACCGGCCCCGATTGCGGAGCTGGCATCACGACCGTGGGACGTGGTCGTGGTGGGCGGCGGCCNNACAACGGCCTCACGGCGGCGGCCTATCTGGCCCGGGCCGGGAAACGGGTGCTCGTCCTCGAGCGGCGGGACCGGCTGGGTGGCGCCTGCACGTCGGAGCAGCCGTTCGATGATCCGGACTGGATCGTGAGCCCGTGTGCCTATCTGGTGGGCCTTCTGCATCCGCTGGTGGTGGACGAGCTCGGCCTGCGGGACCGGGGCTACCGGGTCCACATCGTCGACCCCCATCTGTGGTGCCCGTTCGAGGACGGGACCTCGATCGCCCTGTGGAACGATTCGCAGCGCAGTGCGGCGGCGGTGGCCGAGCTGGCGCCGAGCGACGCCGAGGGGTTCGCCGCCTACGAGGCGCTGTTCGGCCGCATCCGTCGGGCGCTTCGGGGACCGGGGCGCGACAGCTGGGTGGGCGACGCCCCGGACCGGCCGGCGTTGGAGGACCTGTTGGGCCACGACCCCGAGGCCATGGAGGTCGTCTTCGAGGCCTCGATCGCCGACGTGGTGGAACGCCATGTGGGCGACGAGCGGTTGCGCACGGCGTTGCACGGGCAGGGAGTCATCGGCACCTACGCCGGACCCCGCGACGCGGGAACGGCCGCCGTCCACCTGATGCACGCGAGCGGGACGCTCGAGGGGGAACCGGGGGCGTGGGGCTATGTGCAGGGCGGGATGGGCCGGATCTCGTTCGCTCTGGCCGACGCCGCCGTCGAGGCCGGGGCCGTTCTCGCCACCGGGGTACAGGTGGTCGCCATTGTTCCCGGCGAGGGGGTCCGGCTCGAGGGTGGCGAGATGGTCCACGCGCCGGTGGTGGTTTCCAACGCCGATCCGCGACGCACGCTGGCGCTGTGCGAGGACAAAGGGCCGGAGACGTTTCGGCAACGGGTGGCGCAGTGGCGCATCGACAGCCCGGTGCTGAAGATCAACTGTGCTCTGAGCGGGCTACCGAGTTTTCCCGCCGCCGGGCCGGAGGTGGAACCGCACCGGGCCATGGTGACGATCAGCACGGGCATCGACGCCACCCAGGCGGCGTACGAGACGAGCAGGAGCGGCGTGCCCGCCCCGGCGTGGTGCGAGCTGTACTTCCACACCGCGTACGACGCGTCGGTGGCGCCGGAGGGACGCCATGCCATGAGCGTGTTCGCCCAGTACGTCCCCTACCAACTGGCCGAGGGGAGTTGGGAGAGCCGTCGGGACGCCATCGCCGACGCCGCCATCGCCGAGGTCGAACGTTTCGCTCCCGGGCTGGCCGGTCTCATCGAGCACCGGCAGGTACTCGGTCCTCCGGACATCGAGGAGCGGATGGGCCTGACCGGAGGCCACATCTTCCAGGGTGACTGCCTGGCCGAGCAGCTGTGGGACCGGCGCTTCGGTCCCCGGCTGCCCATCGACGGCGTTTACCTGTGCGGTGCGGCCACGCATCCTGGTGGAAGCGTGATCGCCGTCAACGGACGCAACGCGGCGATGGCCGTGCTCCGCGACGCGGACAGTTGATGGCACGATGGGCCCATGGATAGGACCGACGTCACGCGCTGGATCGAGGCCTACGAGCGGGCATGGCGTTCGCAGGGCACCGACCAGTTGGCCATGGTGTTCGCCCCCGAGGTGACGTACCGGACCTCTCCGTGGGACGAGCCGGTGAAAGGTCTCGACGATCTGGCGCGGTTGTGGGAGCACGAGCGGGCCGGACCGGACGAAGGCTTCACGATGCAGAGCGAGGTCGTCGCCGTCGAGGGCCGGACGGCCGTGGTGCGGGTGTCGGTCGACTACGAGGACCCGGCCGTGGGCCGATGGCGCGACCTATGGGTGTTGCAGTTCGCCACGGGCGGGCGCTGTGCGGTGTTCGAGGAGTGGCCCTTCGCTCCGGACGTCGATGACCCAGCGGTGAACGGCGTCTGAGGCACCGCCGTTGGCACCCGTCGCGCCTTCGAGGCCCCCGGTNNCCGGTCAGAAATCGAGACCCGAAAGCTCGGGCACCGTCTTGAGCGCCCTGTCGCGGGCCGCCAGCCAGCGGGTGCGGGTGGTGGCACGACGGGCCTCGCCCGTGCGGGGCTCGACCACGCGCTGCGGAGTCCAGGCCGCCGCCACCTCTTCCTCGTCGGCCCAGACGCCAAGGGCCATGCCGGCCAGGTAGGCGGCACCGAGGGTGGTGGCCTCGAGGACCGGCGACACCTCGACGGGACGGCCGACGGCGTCGGCCAGCGCGGTCACGAAGGTGGCGTTGGCCGACATCCCTCCGTCGACGCGCAGGGTCGGTATCGAGAGCCCGGTATCTGCCTCCGCCGCTTCGAGCAGATCGGCGCCGCGGTGGGCGATCCCTTCGAGCACGGCGCGCACCATCTCGGGTCGACCGGTGCCGCGGGTGATGCCGAGGAAGGTGCCGCGGGCGCCGAAGTCCCAGACGGGGGTGCCCATGCCGAGCAGGGCGGGGACGAACCAGACGTCGCCGGTGTCGGCGCATCGGGCTGCCACGGCGTCGGACTCGGCCGCGCTGGTGATGATGCCGAGGTCGTCGCGCAGCCACTCGACGCAGGTGCCGGCGGACAACATGATGGCTTCGACGCCCCAGGTGATCCGGCCCCGGCGTTGCCAGGCGGCGATGGGGAATGTCCCGGCGCCGCCGCGACGGGGGAAAGCCGGTCGCTTGTCGCCGACGCAGGAGTCGAGCATTCCACCGGTGCCGAACGTCACTTTCGTCAGCCCTGGCCGGGTGCAGCCCTGGCCGATGAGCGACGCCTGCTGGTCCCCGGCCATGCCGCAGATGGGAGGTGAACCGTCCAGCGCGCTGGCTTCGCCGATGACGCCCGACGAGTCCACCACCGTGGGCAGGACGCCGCGGGGGATGCGCAGGGCCTCGAGCATGGTGTCGTTCCACGCCGTTCCGTCGCCGCGTAGTCCGGTGACGCCGGCGTTGCTGGCGTCGGTCACGTGCAGGGCACCGTTCGACAGGGTCCAGGCCACCCAGGTGTCGACGGTGCCGAAGCACAGGTCGCGGCCCCGGTCGGGGTCGGCGAGGTCGAGGAGCATGGCCAGCTTGGTGGCCGATTCGTTGGGGGCCAGCCGGATCCCCTGGGCCTGCAGGGCCAGGCACATGCCGACCGTGCGCAGGTCCTGCCAGCCGATCCCGGGCCCCACGGGAACGCCGGTGGCGCGGTCCCACACGATGGTCGAGGCGCGCTGGTTGGCGATGCCGACGCCCTGCACCGGGCCCGACGCATCGAGCGTGGCCCGGGCCACTTGGAGAACGGCGTCGGCCATGGCGGTGGCGTCGAATTCGATGAAAGAAGGTGCCGGCGATGTGGGCAGAACCTCGATGTAGTGGACGTTGCCGATACGTCCGTCGCCGTCGACCGACGCGGCCCGCACCCCCGAGGTGCCCACGTCGACGACGAGGATGCTCATGACCCTTTGCTCACGGCCAACCGAGCTCCCCGAAAGGGGAAGGGAGTCCGAGCTTGCCCGGATTGAGAATGCCGCCGGGGTCGAGGGCGTCCTTCACGGCGGAGAGGACACCGAGAGACGGCCCGAGCGCCTGGGCCATGAAGCCGGACCGGTTGATCCCGATGCCGTGGTGGTGGCTGATGGCCCCGCCGTGGGCCATCACGGCGTCCATGACGGCGGTCCAGGCGGCCCGGTAGTACCGCTCGGCCCACGCGTCCTGGGCGGCGTCGGTATCGCTCCCGGCGTCCCCGGTGGAGTCGTCGGACATGCGTCCGGCGAAGGTGAAGTAGAGACATGCGCCGTCGCCGTAGGCATGGGACTGATGGGCGGAGGCGGCCAGGGTGCCCTCGATGCCCTGCAGGGCGCCGACGCACTCTTCGTAGAGCGGGGTGAGCGCCGCCCACCGGGCGGAGATCTCGATCGTGTCCACCACGATGCCGGCCCGGTACAGAGGGGCCAGGGCCGAGACGTCGTTGCGATGCGACAACCACCTCTCCACCAGCCCCTCGTCGAGCGGTGTTCCGCCCACGGCGCACTCGGCGTCGACGACGGCCACGGTGGCGTCGAGAAGCCCGGGGTCGGCCTCATCGAGGACGACGAGGACGCAATGGTCGGGGACGTCGAAATTGCGAGCGCTCTCGGCGTGGTCGTAGAGACGGAGAACGGCCGGTGTGGCGCCGCGGCGCAAGATGAGGCGGCAGACCTCGAGCCCTTCGGCGAAGGAGGCGAAGCCGTAGGCCCGGCGCCTCTCGGCCGTCGGCAGTGGATGGAGCCGGAGCATGGCGCCGGTGATGACTCCGAGGACGCCTTCGGATCCCACGAACAACTGGGTGAGATCGGGACCAGTCGCCGCCCGCGGCCCGGTGCCGCCGGTGCCGATGACGCGGCCGTCGGCCAGGGCGACCTCGAGCCCGACGACCATGTCCTCGATCTTTCCGTAGCGCGTCGAGTACTGACCGGCACCCCGGCATGCCAGCCAGCCGCCCACCGTCGAAAGGTCCATCGACTGGGGCCAGTGTCCGAGGGTCACGCCCTCAGGACGCAGCCCGGCTTCGAGGTCTGGTCCGAATGTGCCCGGGAGGACCCGGGTCAGCAGCGATGTCGCATCGATGTCGACGATCCCGTTCATGGCGCACATGTCGAGGGCCACACCACCGAAGGCGGGGACGCTCGACCCGCACACACCCGAGCGGCCGGCCATGGCCGTGACGGGAACGTGGGCCTCGTGGCAGGCGGCGAGGACGGCGGCGACCTGGCCGGTGTCGGTGGGTCGGGCGACCAGGGCCGGCCGGGCGGGCACTTCTCCCCGGGTGGCCCACCGGATGGCGAGCGGCCACCAGTCGCGGCCGGCCTCCATGCGGGCCCCGTCGTCGAGGGTGATCTCGGCGCAGGCGCTTCGCAGCCGCGTCAGCAGTGCCTCGTCGACACCGACGCGAGGACCCCCCAGGCGTTCGGTGACCTCGGCCGCCGGGGCGTCGACGGGAGTCACCGGGGTGGGGGCGGACGGATTGGTGAGAACAGGGGAGTCGCTCACGATGGGAACCATCTCACGGGGCGGGCTCGTCGTGCCCCGCCACGGGTGAGACCACGGCCCGCGTCGGTCGGATCGGGGTGCTCGGGCCCCCGGCTGTCAGTCCGGCCCGGGTCATGTCGCGGTGGACCTCGGCGGCGTAGGCGGCCGCCTCGAGCCGGGTGTCGCGCGGGTCGCGGCCCCACTCGGGGGCCAGCAGGTCGGCCACGCCGTTGGCCGCGGTGGCCGCCGCCTCGGCCCGTCGGCTGGTGGCCCGGGTGCGCCGCGACAGGACGTCGTCGACGGTCATGGCCATCTCCTGGCGCGCTGCCCAGACGGCTTCCACGCGCAGGTGCGGGAGGCCCTCGACGAGAGGTTCGAGCAACTCAGGTCGCTCGTTGGCCAGGGAGAGGACGGCCGGGGTCTCGTTGCCGTAGCGGGCCACGAGGGCGGCGAAGATGTCCTCGTCGAGTCCGGCCGCCTCCGCCGCTCCCGGACGACGAAACGCCGCCAGACCGGCGGCACCGCGGATGCCGAGGCGCCGGGTGGGGGACTTCTTCGACCCGGCGGGGGCGGCCGCACCCAGTCGGCGTACGACGACGTCAACGGTGTCCTCGGCCATGAGGCGATAGGTGGTGAGTTTCCCGCCCGTCACCGTGACGAGCCCGTGCGGCGACTCCCGCACGGTGTGGCGACGGGAGAGGTCCGCCGTGCGTTCGCTCACGTGACGGCCGCCACTCGGTACCAAAAGGGGCCGGAGGCCGGCCCACACTCCCGTGACGTCATCGCGCGTCAGGTGTCCCGTCGTGGTGGCGTTGGCCGCGTCGAGGACGTAATCGACGTCTTCGGGCAGGCAGGCGGGATCGTCGAGGGAGCCCTCCCAGGCGGTGTCGGTCGTCCCCAGGTAGACGTCGTCACCGTCGGGCCAGGGGACGACGAAGATCGACCGGCGGTCCTTCGGCGCGGGGATCACCGCGGCGATGTCGGCCGGTAGCTTCGAGCGCGAGACGGTGACGTGGATCCCCTTGGCCGGCCGGATCGAATGCGGGTGGGTCCCCTCGTCGAGGGCCCGTACGTCGTCGGCCCAGACGCCGGTGGCGTTCACCACCACGGATGCCTCGACGTCGAATTCAGCGGATCCGGCCTCGGCGTCGTCTCCCGGCGCCACCCGACGGACGCGGGCGCCGGTCACGGCCCCTCTGGCATCGTGCAGCAGCCGGGTCACCTCGGTGTAGTTGGCCACGACGGCACCGTGGTCGAGGGCGGCGGTGCGGGCCACGGCCAGGGTCAGGCGGGCGTCGTCGGCCCGGGCATCGTAGTAGAGGAAGCCGGCCACCAGCCGGTCCGTGCGCAGGGTGGGCAGGTGGGCCAGGGTCTCGGCCTGGCCGATACGCCGGTGTCGCTTGCCGATGCGCCAGCCGCCGGTGGCGTCATAGAGCCACAGCGCCGTGGCGTAGGTGCGAGCCACGCCCTTGCTCACGACTCCCTCGCGCCCGAAGAGGGGGATGAGAAAGGGCAGCGGCGAGACCAGGTGGGGAGCGTTGTCGAGGAGGCGCTGCCTCTCGTGCAACGCTTCGTAGACGAGGCGGAAGTCACGTTGCTGCAGGTAGCGGAGCCCGCCGTGGATCATCTTGGACGACTTCGACGAGGTGCCCGATGCGAAGTCCTGGCGCTCCACCAGGGCCGTGCGCAGGCCGCGGGCGGCGGCGTCGAGAGCCACACCGGCACCGGTGATGCCGCCGCCGATCACGAGGACGTCGAAGCGCTCGGACCCCAACCGCCGAAGAGCATCGGACCGGTCGAACGACGCCACCCGGTCAGCCTGCCACAGGCGTGCCGGGGGCTATGCGGCCCGGGGGGCGCCCGGACCGGGCCTCATCGACAACGATTGTCAAGAAACAATCATTGGTGATACGGTCCGGGCTGTCATGAGGTCACCCGAGGAACTCACCCGGTTGTTCCGTGCGCGCGGCCGCAAGGTCACGGCGCAGCGGCAGTGCATCTTCCGGGTCCTGCAGGGCGACGAGACCCATCCCACGGCCGAGTCGGTCTACGCGGTGGCCCGCAGCGAGGTGGAGACGATCTCGTTGAAGACGGTGTACCAGACGTTGAACGAGCTGGCCGCCTTGGGTGAGATCGCCGCCCTCGACCTGGGCACCGGAACGACGAGGTTCGACCCGAACGTCGAGCGGCTACATCATCACCTCGTGTGCCGGTCGTGCGGCAAGGTGCGGGACCTGCACGTCGACTTCACCGGCATCAGCGTGCCGCCCGGGGCCGACGAGGGTTTCGAGGTGGGCGAGGCCGAAGTCGTGTTCCGCGGTCGGTGCACGCAGTGTCGTCTATCGGGGCGCCCCGATGCCATGCCGCTCCCCGAAGAGTCGTTTGTGACGTAGAGCGATCAGATCCAGTACAAGGATCAAACCCAAGCCATTCAGATCCACAAGACATTCGGCCCCCAAGATATGGAAAGGAAAGCACTGTGCCCGCACTGAAGGGATCCAAGACCGAGAGCAACTTGAAAGAGGCATTCGCCGGCGAGAGCCAGGCGAACCGCCGCTATCTCTACTTCGCCCAGAAGGC
>PKWD01000294.1:0-6751 GCA_003131945.1 Acidimicrobiaceae bacterium | reverse complement strand
GAGGGCGAGACCTACGAGTACACCGAGATGTACCCGGGATTCTCCAAGACGGCGCGCGACGAGGGCTTCGAGGAAGTGGCCGAATGGTTGGAGACCCTGGCCCGGGCCGAGAAGAGCCACGCCGGCCGCTTCACCCAGGGTCTCCAGTCCGTCTCCTGACGGTCCTCCGCCGTCCGGTCCGTCACGGGCACGCCCAGATCCACCCCGATGCGAACGGGGCCGGTCCGGACGTCCCGGGGAGTTCGTTCCGATCGTGAGCCGCCCTCTCGTCATCGATGACATTCAGGATCTCCGCACCTACGAGCGCGGGCGCGAGGCCTATCGCAGTCGGATCATCGAGCTGAAACGCCGTCGGCGGGTGGGGGTGGGGCCGTTCGTGACCCTGGTGTTCGAGAACCGGGAGACCGTTCTATTCCAGGTGCAGGAGATGGCCCGGGCCGAGAAGATGATGTCCGACGAACAGGTCCAGGGAGAGCTCGATATCTACAACGCGCTCCTGCCTTCGCCGGGCGAGCTGTCGGCCACCTTGTTCATCGAGCTCACCGATGAGGCCGCCCTGCGTGAATGGCTCCCGAAGCTGGTGGGCGTCGAACGGTCGGTCGAGCTCCGGATCGGGTCAGGCTCGGTGGGCGACGCCGACATCGCCCGGGCGGTGCCGGAAGCGACACATGAAGAGGCGCTCACGAGGCCCACCATGACGGCATCCGTGCACTACGTCCGCTTCCCCCTCTCGGCCGGGCAACTGGAGCGCTTTGCCGAGGGACCGGTGGTGCTGGCCGTGGCGCACCCTGAATACCGCCACGAAACGACCCTGAACGAGGACACGCGGATGGAATTACTGACGGATCTGGATCGGTGAGGGCACCACCACTGCTAGCAACTGCCTCGCACCCTCAGCGAGACGGACTCACCGCCCACCGGGACTTGTCTTTCGGCTGGCCCCCTCACCAGGGAGAGTGCCCCCGGCCGAGGGGGAGTTCTTTACACGGGTGGCATTCGTGCGCAATACTGTGCGTTCCGCTGCTTTCCCGTCCCAGGGGACTATTGTCCCTGCTCACGGGTGTGAGAGCGGATGTGAACACTAAACGAGAGATGACAACCGCACAGAGTGCTTGAGGAAGTGACCCTGATGACCGCCCCTTCGACCGCCAGTTGGCGCAAGCTCGCTGCTTGCCAGGGCATCGACCCCGAGGTTTTCTACCCGGCGTCCGACGAGGACGACGCCTGGGAGGCCAAGGCGATCTGCTCTGAGTGCCCGGTACGCCAGGCTTGCCTCGAGCATGCCCTGGCTCACCGCGAGCGCGAGGGTGTCTGGGGCGGCACGACGGAGCGGGAGCGTCGTCGCATCCACCGGCAGCGTCGCAAGTCGGCCTGAGGCGATTCTCCCGGCGCGTACCATTGGCGCCATGCAAGGTCGCATCGCCGCTCGCCTGGACGCTCTCGGCCTCACCCTCCACGGTCCACATCCACCGCATGATCCGCTCGACGCGGTCGTCGTGCACGACAACGTGGCCCGGACATCGGGTCAGCTGCCGAGAATAAAGGGGCAGCTCACCTGCACGGGGAGATTGGGTTCCGACGTCAGCGTCGACGCGGGCGCGGTGGCGGCCGAGGTGTGCGCGCTGAATGCGCTGGCGGTGCTCGAGGAGGCTCTCGGGAGCCTCGACCGCGTCGAGCGGGTCCTCACGGTGACCGGCTACGTGGCCTCGAGCCCCGACTTCCACGAACAGCCGGCCGTCATCGACGGCGCTAGTCGCGTCCTGCACGCCGTCTTCGGCGACGCCGGCCGTCACACGCGGTCGGCCATCGGGGTGGCGGCGTTGCCCCGAGGCGGCGCCGTGGAGATCGAGGTGACCGTGGCCGTCGTCCCGGCATCGGTATGACCATGGTCGCCGAGGCCGAGCAGATGGCCGCCGAACTCGAGACGGCCAACCACGAGGTGATCGCCTTCGTTGAAACCTGCACGGACGGCCAGTGGACCACGATGGTGACCGGCGAGGACTGGCCCGTCGGTGTCGTCATGCACCACATCGCCCTGGGGCATCTGCAGATGATCGACTGGCTCGGTCTGGTCCGGCGCGGGGAGGAGATAGCGAAGACGGCGGCGGAGATCGACGCCGACAATGCGCGACACGCCCACGACTACGCCGGGGTCTCCCGGGCCGACACGGTCGAGGAGTTAAGGCGCCACGGCGCCACCCTGGCCCAGTGCATCCGTGGTTTCAGCACCGACGAGCTCGCCATCTCCGTCTCCTTCGGTCCCGGAAACGGGATGGCGGTGACGGCGCTGCAACTGGCGCCGGTCTCCGCCCGCCACTGCCGGGACCACTTGGCCGACGCCCGCACCGCCCTCGAGTCCGGGGCCACCTGACCCGGCAGTAACCTCCCGGCCATGGATTTCGAGCTATCGCCCGAGCTCTCCGAGCTCCAGGCCTCGGTCCGCCGTCTGGCCCAGGACAAGGTGAAGCCGAGGGCCCGGGCCATCGACGGCAGCGGCGACTACCCCGATGACATCTTCGTCGCCTTTCGCGACGCCGGGCTTCTCGGGCTCTGCCTTCCCGAGGACGTCGGAGGCTCGGGGGCCGGCATCTTCGGTCTCAGCCTCGCCATCGAGGAGGTGGCCAAATACTCGAACACGGCGGCACTGATGTTGCTCCTCACCCGGCTGCCCACCGGACCGGTGATGATCGCCGGATCCGAGGAGCAGAAACAGCGCTACCTGCCCGGTATCGCCGACGGGTCGCAGCGCGCCGCCTTCGGTCTGTCCGAAGCTCAGGCCGGGAGCGACGTCATGGGGATGCGCACCCGGGCCACGGCCGATGCCGGCTCACCCGGCGGGTGGGTGCTGAACGGCACCAAGTGCTGGATGTCGGGGGTCCGGGAGGCCGACTGGTACACCGTCTTCGCTAAGACCTCCGATCCCGCCAGCCGGACGCACGACTCGGTCACCGCCTTCGTCATCGAGCGCGCCTGGCCCGGTGTCGAGGTGGGCCGCATCGACCACAAGATGGGGGTACGCGGCGTCGACACCGGTGAGCTCGTCCTGAGCGACGTCCACGTCCCGGCCGAGAACGTCATCGGGGAGATCGGTGGTTTTCGTCTGGCCATGCTCGGCCTCAACTCGATGCGGCCCGTGGTGGCCGCCCGGGGCATCGGCCTGGCCGAAGGTGCGCTCATGTACGCCACTGAGTACGTGCAGCAGCGTGCCGCCTTCAACAAGACGATCGCCGAATTCCAGGGCGTGCAATGGGAGATCGCCAAGTGCGCGGTGGACATCGAGGCGGCCCGGCTCCTNNTGGCCAAGTACCACGCCACCGAGTTGGCCGTGCGGGCGTCGGGCCTGGCCGTGCAGCTTCTGGGAGCGGCCGGGTACATGCAGGACCATCCAGCCGAGCAGTGGTACCGAGACGCCAAGCAGCTCACCATCGTGGAGGGGACCAGTCAGGTCCAGTTGGGACTGATCGCCCGTGGCGTTCTCGACCGGGACCTGTGGTGGGACTGACCGACGATCTGAGCTTCGAGGAGCTCGGCCGATGGAAGGGAATCCTCGGTCGTCTGTTCGCCCGCTCAGATCTCACCGCTGACGAAGCGCGATGCACTATGGGTGAGGTCCTGCGCGGCGATGCCACGCCGGCCCAGATCGCCGCGTTCGTCACGGCGTTGCGGATGAAAGGCGAGACGATCGACGAGATGTCGGGTTTCGTACGGGCCATGCTCGATCATGCCGAGCCTCTCGGAGTGGCCGGTGATCTGGTCGACACGTGCGGGACCGGCGGCGACCGGAGCTCCTCCATCAACGTGTCGACCATCGCCGCCTTCGTGGTGGCCGGGGCCGGAGCCCGGGTGTGCAAGCACGGCGGCCGGGCGGCGACGTCGATCGCTGGTTCCGCCGACGTGCTCGAGGCGCTCGGGGTGGTCATCGATCTCGGACCCGAAGGTGTGGCCCGGTGCATCGATGAGGCCGGGATGGGCTTCTGCTTCGCCCCGAGGTACCACCCGGCCATGCGCTTCGCCGCGCCGGTGCGTGGCGAGCTCGGGGTGCCCACCGTCTTCAACTTTCTGGGCCCGTTGGCCAACCCGGGCCGGGCGCGCTTTCAAGTGGTGGGTGTGAGCGATCCCGCCATGGCCGAGACGATGCTCGGGGTTCTGGCTATGAACGGCTCCCGCCGGGCCATGGTCGTGCACGGCGCCGACAGCCTCGACGAACTGTCGACGACCGGACCGACTGACGTCATCGAGCTGCTCGATAGCGGCGACGACGGCGCATCGCAGCCATTGGCGTCGCGCGNNCCGGGTGGGGCTCGAGGATCTGCGAGGATCCGACGCCGCCACCAATGCTGTGATCGTGGGGGAGGTTCTGGCTGGAGGGAAAGGCCCGCACCGCGACATCGTTGTCCTGAACGCGGCTGCGGGTTTAGTGGTGGCGGGCCTGGCCGACGACTGGGCCGGAGGCATCGAAATGGCCGCCGCCACTATCGATGACGGACGCGCTCTGAGGGTGCTCCAGTCCTTGATCCACGTGTCACAGGAAGGCGCCAAGACTGCGTGACGGATTGCGTACCAGCGTCGGGATGAACTGGGGCAGCTCGACGAGCTGACCGAGCCGGAAGACGCCGAAACCGGTGGCGGCCTCGATGAGGCGGTGGAGAAGGTCGGCCGTGGCCATGACGTCGTCGAGGGCCCGGTGGGCCGGTCGGTGCTCGAGCTCCATGGCGGCCGCCAGAGTGGACAGGCGGCAGTTGGGAATCTCCTCCGGCGCCAGCCGGCGGGCCAGCGCCAGCGTGTCGACGACGAGGTTGTCGAGCGGGAGTCGCTCGTTGCGCTCGAGGGCGGCGTTGAGGAACGACAGGTCGAAGGACACGTTGTGCCCGACGAGCACGGCACCGCGGACGAATTCGACGAAAGAGGGAAGGACGCCCGGAACCGACGGAGCGCCTCGCACCATCTCGTCGGTGATACCGGTGAGCGCGGTGATGAAAGGCGGGATGGCGTCGTTCGGGTCGACGAGCGTGGCGAAGGTCCCCAGGCATTCCCCTCCCCGGAACTTGGCTGCCGCTATCTCGGTCAGAGAATTGGTGGCGGGCCCGCCCCCGGTCGTCTCGACGTCGACGATGGCAAAGGTGACGTCGAAGAGCGGGAGATACCGGTCGTCCGACGACTCGGCAGCGGCGAAGACCATCACGCGAGCGTAGGTACGAGGGTGTACGGCCAGGCGGATAGCGTGGGCTCGTGTCCTCCCCCCGCTACCGCTGCGCCGCCTGCGGCAACCTCACCCGTTTCGACGTGATGACCGACCGCCGGACCCGGGCCTTCCACCACTACAGCGTGGGTGGGTCGCTGTCGGTGGAGGAGGAAGAGGTCATTTCTGAAGACGTTGTCGAGGTGCAGTGCCGGTGGTGCGGCCACGGGCGCAGCGTCGAGACCGTGACCGAAGCCGAGGTCACCGACTAACACACCCCCCTGTCACTGTGGTCGGGACGAGAGACGATCAGACCCAGGGAGGGCATGTGAGCACAGAACCGAGACCCACGATCTCGATCAGTTGTGACGACTGCGAGCTCCAACACAGCGACGCCTGTGCCGACTGCCTCGTGACCTTCGTGCTCGGTCGCGAACCCAACGACGCCATCGTGGTCGACGTGGCCGAGGCCCGGACCATACGGTCGCTCGGTCGGGCCGGTCTCGTCCCCGAGCTGCGCCACCCCGGGGCGGCGGTGGACTGGGCCGCCTGCTGACCGCTCGGCCCATGCGAGCATGGGGGGCGTGTTCGCCTGGCGGGTTCGAGCGGTCAACCGATGACACACCTCCTGGTGACGAACGACTTCCCGCCCAAGGTGGGAGGAATCCAGGCCTACTTGTGGGAGCTCTGGCGCCGGCTCGACCCGTCGACGTTCACGGTACTCACCGCTTCGTCGCACCCCGACGCAGCCTCCTTCGACCGGGAACAAGCAAGCAAAGGCATCCGCATCGAGCGCGTGCCGGCGCGCGTGCTCGTGCCCATCCCGGCCCACGTGCGACGGATCCGGTCGCTGGCCGAGGAGGTGGGCGCGTCGCTCGTCGTTCTCGACCCGGCCCTGCCCCTCGGCCTCGTCGGGCCCGTTCTCGGCAAGCCCTACGCCGTGGTCCTGCACGGTGCCGAGGTCACGGTGCCGGGTCGCCTGCCCGTGGCGCGTCAGACCCTCGGAGCCGTCCTCGGTCGGGCCCGCCTGGTCATCTGCGCCGGTCGCTATCCGGCCGCCGAGGCACGTCGGGCCGCTCCGTCCATGAGGGCGCCGGTCGTCGAGGTACCGCCCGGGGTCGACCTCGACCGCTTTCGTCCGCTCTCGCCCGAGGAGCGGGCCAAGGCCCGAGCGGCCTGGGGGTTGCCTGTCGGGGGGCCACTGGTGGTGAGCATCAGCCGCCTGGTGCCGCGCAAGGGCATGGACGTCCTCATCGCCGCCGCCGCCGCTCTCGAGCCGTCCTTCCCCGGCCTGACCGTGGCCATCGCCGGCGAGGGCCGTGATCTGGGCCGCCTCCGGGGCCTCGTGCGACAGACGGGAGCCCCCGTCCGGCTGCTCGGCCGGGTCGACGACGAAGATCTTCCCCGCCTCTACGGGGCGGCCGACCTGTTCGCCATGGCCTGCCGGAACCGGTGGCTGGATCTCGAGCAGGAGGGGTTCGGGATCGTCTTCCTGGAGGCGGCGGCGGCGGGGGTGGCCCAGGTGGCGGGGCGCAGCGGGGGGGCCGACGAGGCCGTGATCGACGGCGAGAC
>PKWD01000335.1 GCA_003131945.1 Acidimicrobiaceae bacterium | reverse complement strand
CGAGATGATCGGCGAGGTCCAGACCACGTCGCCAGGCCGGCCCGGCGCCACCCGACGCGGCGTGTAGAAGGCGTTCCCGGTCGGCCCGTTTCGAGGGGCCGGGCTGGCCGCGGTCGCGGCCGACGCGCTCGCGCCGGCGCCCCACAAGACCAGCGCGCCGAGCAGCGCGACCGCGGCGCGGACCCGTGCGTGCTCACCCATCAGCGCATCCGTCCCCGGGTCGCGCGCCCAGCTCGGCCATCCACCATGACATTCGTCCGCACCATCGTCGCCGCCAGCCGGCGGATCGTGGTTCTCACCGGTGCCGGGATCTCGACCGACTCGGGGATACCGGACTTCCGCGGCCCGGCCGGAGTATGGACGAAGAATCCCGAAGCGGAGAAGCTGTCGACCCTTCAGACCTATGTCACCGATCCCGAGGTGCGCCGCCGCGCCTGGCAGGGTCGCGTCGACTCACCGACATGGACGGCAGAGCCCAACACCGGTCACGAGGCGCTGGTCACCCTCGAACGACGGGGTGTGCTCGACACGCTCGTCACGCAGAACATCGACGGCCTGCACCAGGCGGCGGGGAGCGATCCCGACAGGGTTGTGGAGATCCACGGAACCATGCGCTTTGTCGCCTGCCTCTCTTGCGGCGCCCGCACACCCATGCCCGAGGTCCTGGAGCGGGTGCGGGCGGGCGAGGAGGACCCGGCATGCACCGAGACGACGTCCGGTGACTTGTGCGGGGGAATCCTCAAGTCGGCCACAATCAGCTTCGGCCAGAACCTGGTGGTCGAGGACCTCGTCCGCAGCGAAGAGGCGGCCCGTCGTTGCGACCTTCTTCTGGCCGTCGGTTCCACCCTGTCCGTCTATCCGGCGGCCGGACTGGTCCCCGCCGCCCACCTGGCGGGCGCACGAGTCGTCATCGTGAACCTGCAGCCCACGGAGTACGACGCCGTCGCCGACGTGGTCGTACGAGGTCCCATCGGTGAGGTCCTCCCGGCCATCATCGACGCCCCCTGATCGACGAGGCCTGGGGGGCCGGTCCCGAGTCCTTATTCCGACTTGGCGCGGGAGCGGGCGCGGCGAGGCTTCAGGGCGAACCACCAGATGCTGGCGATGGTCCCGATGAGACCGACCCCGGCGAGCGCTGGCTTCACGAGCTTCCTGCGACGAGTCACGGAGGAGACCCTACCTGGAGGGACTGGACCATCAATTGCACATGGTGGCGCTCCCCCCTGGGCGACCGCAGGCCGGGGGCGGGTATCGGCTTGCGCCGCTTCTCGAAGCCCATGGCCTCGAAGAAGGCGACGGCGCCGGTGTTCTCGGCGATGGTCTCCAGATGACAGCCCGGGACCCCGGCCTGGCGCAGCGAGTCGAGCCACCGGCGCATGAGGGTGGCACCCACCCCACGCCCCCGGGCGTCGCGCAACAGGTCGATGTGCAGATGGGCCGGCCAACGGGCATCCTCGAACGGTGCCGGCGGAAGGCGCTTGCGGGCCGCGTCGACGATGACGTCGCCCACCGCCCGCCAGACGAACCCGGCGGTGCCGGGGCGCCATGCAATGCCCCGTCGGGTGATCTGGCGGCCGACGACGGTGCCCGGGTTCCAGGCCTGGCTGCTGTCGACACAGCCGAGGAGGTAGCCCCTGACCTCACCGTCGATCTCAGCCACGAGCGCGGACTCGGGCTCGGCGTCGGTGTAGTACCCGGTGAAGATATTGGAGAAGCTCTCGGCGTCTCGCCACTGCCAGGCCACCGGTTCGCCCACGTATCCGGTCACGAAGCAGATATGGCGCACACGGGCCCGGTCGGAGGGTTCGTAGGAACGGACGAGAACGTCACTCATGACCGTCATCCGTCGGTGGAGAGGAAGATGTTCTTGATGTCGGAGTAGGCATCGAGCGCTTCAAGGCCGAGCTCACGGCCGAACCCGGACTGCTTCATACCTCCGAACGGGGTGTTGACGCGGACCGAGGTGTTCGAGTTCACCGACAACACGCCGGCCCGCACGGTGCGGGCCATGCGCAGGGCACGGGCGCCGTCACGCGTCCAGACAGAACCGGACAAACCGTAGGGGGTGTCGTTGGCCAGCTCGGCGGCGTGCTCCTCGTCGTCGAACGGCGTGACGGCCACCACCGGTCCGAACACCTCGTCGCGCCACAGACGCGTCCCCGGGGCCGCTGGAGCGACAACGGTGGGGGCGAACCACCAACCCGGTCCGCCCCGGTCGGCACCCCTGTAGGCGATCTGGAGGTCCTCGTCCGACGACTCCAGGAACGAGGCCACCGTCGAGCGGTGGCTCTCTGAGACGAGAGGCCCCATCTCGGTGGCCGGGTCCTCGGGATCGCCGATCACGATGGCGTCGGTGGCGACGACGAGCAGCTCGACGAACCGGTCGAAGACACCGCGCTCGACGAGGATCCTGCTGCGGGCGCAGCAGTCCTGTCCGGCGTTGCCGAACACAGCCGACGGGGCGCTGGCGGCCGCCCGCTCGAGGTCAGCATCGGCGAACACGACATTGGCCGACTTTCCTCCGAGCTCGAGCGTCACCCGCTTGATGGTGCCGGCGGCACGAGCCATGACGTCACGACCGGCCTCGGTGGAACCGGTGAACGCCACCTTGGCCACGCCGGGATGCTCGACGAGGAACGACCCCNNCCCACCACCACCTGCAGCACCCCTTCGGGGATCCCGGCCTCCAGCGCGAGCTCGGCGAATCGCAGGGCGGTGAGCGGGGTCAACTCGGCCGGTTTGATCACCACGGTGTTCCCGCAGGCCAGAGCGGGGCCGACCTTCCACGAGGCGATGGCCAAGGGGAAGTTCCAGGGAATGATGGCCAGAACCACGCCCAGTGGTTCATGCAGGGTGAGGTCCACGCCTCCCGACACGGGGATCGTGGTTCCCCGATGCTTGTCGACGGCGCCGGCGTAGAAGTGCAGAACGTCGGCCACCATCGCCACCTCCCCCCGACTGTCGGCGATGGGCTTTCCGACATTGCGCGTCTCGAGTCGGGCCAACTCCTCGACGTGCTCCTCGATGGTGACGGCGAAGCGGCGCAGGAGCCGGGCGCGGTCGGCCGTCGATATATCGCGCCATCCGGGGAAGGCGGCCGCAGCCCGACGCACGATGGCGTCGGCCTCGTCGGTGTCGTGGCGAATGACGTCGGCGACCGGTTGCTCGGTCGCCGGGTTCAGCACCGTCAAGATGGAATCGGAGATGACCATGGGCAGAAGTCAAGCACCCGGCGTCGAAGGGGCGATCACGTTCCGGCGCCGACCAGGGCCTCGAACAGTCGGAGGTCACCATCCTGCTCGGGATGCCACTCCACGGCCACGACGAATCGCCTCGACGGGAGCTCCACCGCTTCGATCAGGCCGTCGGGTGCGTGAGCAGTCACGACCAGGCCGGCACCGAGACGGTCGGCCGCCTGATGATGCGAACACTGGACGGTGGCCGACTCGCCGATGATCTTCGACAGCAGCGACCCCGGCTCGACGCTGACCTCGGTCGTGCCGAAGTGACCGGTGGCCGGCTGGTGGCCGACATGGCCGACCACGTCGAGGACATGCTGGATGAGACTGCCGCCGAGGTGGACATTCAGCACCTGCAGACCACGACAGATGGCGAGCACCGGGAGATCGGCGTCGAGGGCGGCGGCGAGCAGTGCCAGCTCGCTGTCATCTCGCG
>PKWD01000454.1 GCA_003131945.1 Acidimicrobiaceae bacterium | reverse complement strand
CGTTCCCTTGCCGGACAATCTCTACGCACAGGCGAACAACGAGATCCAGACCGCCCTGACGAGTATTCCCGCTCCTCCTCCTGTACCCCCCGGGGGCGGCTCGACCACCGGATCCCCCCCGAGGAGCACTCCGGGGACCCAGGGTTCGAATCCCTCGCTGGTCCAACCGTCTGAGTCGACCCTCGGTTCGAGCTTGGCCCCAGCCGGACTTACGAATGTCCATATCCAGCAGCTCGGGGCCCAGACGTCGCCGGCCGGCCCCTCTGTGGCAACGCCGAAGCCCAAGTCCAAGCACCTCAATCCCGGCTTCGTTCCCCGGATCATCTCCCTCCTGGGTGGGCGCGACCGGTGGCTGCTGCCGCTGCTACTCGGAGCCCTGATTCTGAGCTTGCCGAGCGGATCGCTTGTGCTGGTCATGACCAAGGCGCGGCGACGGCTGGCCCGAGGGAGGCCGGCGGCGCCGGAGTCAGCCACGTGACCGAGCGCGAAACGGTGCTTCCCTTCAGTACGACGACGTCGGCACCGAACTACGTTTTTGATCCTTCGATACCCCAGGGCACCGCACCGTCGCGGTCGGAGCCAGGCGATCCCATGTCCTCACCGACCCGCCGTCAGCGACATCCACGTCGCGGCGTGCGCTGGGATCTCGTCGGTGTGGCGCTGACCGGGATGGGTGTACTTCTGCTGCTGTTCTTCACTTATCTGTACGTGTTCACCCCGCTCACCCATGGTCGCGACCAACATCGGCTGCTGCAGTCTCTGGTCGGAAGTCCCCGCTCGGTCTACAGCCTTGTCGACCATCACTTTCCCGCCGAGGGCAAGCCCATCGGCATCCTCACGATCCCGGCGATCAATCAGCGTGAAGTCATCGTGATGGGTACAAGCTCGGCCGATCTCCAGCAAGGCCCCGGACTGATGACAGGGACCGTGCTACCGGGAGATCCCGGCAACTCAGTTATCGCCGGCCGACGGGCGACCTACGGCGCGCCGTTCGGATCGCTCGACACTCTGGTCCGCGGCGACCGCATCCAGGTGGTCGACGGCGCCGGCAAATTCACTTTCAAGGTGGTTAGTATCCGGCCGCTCTCAGGTGGCCAAGCTGACGCTGGGACTGTGCGCGGCCCGGCATGGCTCACACTGGTCACTTCGAACTCGGGCCTCGACGCCGGCGGCCATCTGGTGGTGGTGGCGAAAGCGACCACCACTGCCGATCAGGCTGGCTCGACCCCGAGCGCGCGTTACGGCGTCACCTTGACCGGTCTGGGCGGTGATCCGGCGGCTGGCATCCTGGCGTTTTTGTGGAGCGTCGCGTTCATCGTCGGATTGGGGGCGGCCGTGTACGCCATACGCCGCTCTCGACAGGTGTGGTTGCCCTACCTGTTCGCCACCCCGGTGCTCCTGGCTTGTGGGCTTTTCGCCTGTGAGAGCCTTGCCCGCTGTCTTCCCGCGACGTTGTAGTCCGGACCAGCGGACATGACGTTGCCGCTGCTCGAACCGAGAAGGACGATTGTCCTGGTCTCCGTTCTCGCCTGCCTCGCGCTCGCTGCGTGCGGAGGCACGCCCAGCTCCCACGAGTCGACGGGCACCTCGACTACGTCGACCCCCCGGTCCACAGTGGCGTCCTCGCCCTTTCCGGGAGTCGACCCGGGACACCTTGTGTCCGCTCCTCCGGAATCGACGACGACGCCGAGAGAAGACCCTCAGTACCCGATATACCAGAACTTCAACACCGGCCAGCAGGCGCTGATCACCGTCCATGGATTCGAGCCTGCGCAGCTGGACGCCACCTCCGGCCAAGCGGTCGTCTGGACCAACGTGTCTGGCGTGGCCCAGCAGGTCCTGATCACCCAGGAGGGGGTACGTTCTCCCACCATCCCACCTGGCGCCCGGTTCGTGTGGACGTGGAAAGGCGGGGGGAACATCAACGTCCGGTCGGCGTCCGGCTTCCGGGAGAATGTCTACTACCAGCAGTGACGCGACTTCCCTGCGTTCCGCGGACGGACGGGAATGAACGATGAGGGACCGGTGACCTTGCTACCACTTTCCGCGGCTGGGGCAGGCGCCAACAGATCACCAACAGTTTGCCGCCGCGTGACCAAACGTTCACTGCCTGTTCACCTCGAACTCGTAGCTTCAGCTTTGGATGCAGGGGCCGCCAGAAACGCTGGTGCGCCCGTACATACACACGACAACGAGGGAGGCTGGACATGTTCAAGACGCTCACGAAGCGTCGGAAGCTGCTCGCCACCGCGGGGGGCTTGATTGGGACCTCAGCGCTGATGCTCGGAGCGGCCGTTCCGGCTGGTGCGACACCCGCACCGGCGCAGAACACTCTCATCATCCAGGGTGGTTCGAACACCACATACGGAATGATGCTCGGTCTGAGCAACCTGTTCGATCAGGCCATCGGATGTAACCCGCTCACCACGGGCAGCACGCAGGAGCTCGACTACAGCTGCTCGACCACCCCGCAGACCGGTGGCGAGAACGGATACCCGGTCGGCCCGACGCAGGCCGCGCCGTTCAACTACAACCAGGTCAATCCCTACAACGACGTTGTCGCTCAGGAGCCGCCCCTCGGGTCCTCCAACGGCATCAACGCCATCCAGGACAACGGCACGGCCGGATCAGGCATCAACGCCGCTCCGATCGCCGTAGCCCGCTCGTCTCGGGCGGCGAAGAGCGGGGACGACGGATCCGAATTCGTGGCCTACGCCGAGGACGCGGTCCCATGGTTCGGCTTCTCGGCCGTGCCGTCGAACGTGAACAGCGGAGTCTCCTGTACGAAGAACATCACGAGCATCTCGGACGCCGAGCTCACCGCTATCTACACGGAGTCGTCACCCACGACATGGGGCCAGGTGGCCACCGCATCGGGAACGGTGCTCTCAGGTGCCATGCCCTCGACGTGCACGAGCGAGGATGTCGACTGCTACATGGCCCAGAACGGATCGGGCACTGAGTCCACCTGGCAGACCGACCTCTCGACCGGATCGGCCACCCCGACGTGTCTCAGCAATGAGCAGGTGGGGAACTCATCGAATCACGTGATCTTCGAGAACGAGGACTCTGCGATCATCGGGAATCCCGCGGGAGATGATGCCGGACAAGCGTTGTTCTATTTCTCGTTCGGTAAGTTCAATACGCTGTGCCCCGCCGGCAAGGGCGCGTGTGCTGTGCACACCGGGTTCGTCGGCAAGGTCGGCGAGATCGACGGCGTGGCGGCCAACCAGTGCACGATCACGGACACCGGCCTTACGTTGAAGGGTAAGGGGGCGAAGGCGAAGTGCAAGGGCACGCCGACCAAGTACTTCACAGACCGTGAGCTGTACAACGTCTATGAGAACTGCGGGCCGAACAACACCAATGCCGTCTCGTGCAACGGCGACGACCAGGCTGAGCAGGCGATGCTCAACTTCGACAGCTCCATCGGATTCATCTGCAACGCGACGACGCACGCCGACCAAGACCCGCTGAGCCCGACCAACGCGACCTACGGTACGGAGATCGACGCCGTCATCACCGGCAATGGGTTCTTCCCGTTCCCGCTGGGCGTGCAGGGTGACACCGGCGGTGCCGCCGTCACTCCCTGGACGTCGTCCACGTCGAGCACCGAGGCCCAGATCACCCAGAACACGGTGACCAACTGGGGCGCCACCTCGTCGACGAACCCCTACTACCTCGCTGACGTCGCCCCTTCGACGTCGCCGGCGAACAACGGGGACAAGGGCTACTGCCGGGTGACCGAAGGTACCTGAGATCGTTTCCGCACTGCCGCTTCGGCGGCAGGGGAACGCTCTAGATAGTGTCAAAGTTGAAGTAGTGGAGTTGTNNGGTCTCCCACGTCTTCGGACTAGATTTACTGTGCCCAGGCGACAGCTGCCGGACGGCCGCACGCTGCGGCCGCCGAACACATCGACCGAGGATCTATCACCGCCCCACCATGACCCGAACCCTGAAGACGCCCCAATCGACACGAGCGCATATGCCTAGGCGCCGGCCGCGTCCGACCGGAACACTTGTCGTCGCCACCGGTCTTGTCGCCCTGCTGTCCTCGTGCGGCGGTGGCGGCGGCCTGCAGAGCGAATCGGCGTCGCAGGTGCTGAGTACCGCGGTGGCGGCTGCCGGCAACGCCGGGACCTTCCACTTCGTGGACAAGGAGGGAGCAGGTCGCCAAACCAGGCTTCTTACTGGGGACACGGGAACCGTTGCCGCTCAGCAGACTTCCAGCGGCGACGGGGAGAGGCTGGTCGTGTCTCTCGTCGCTGGCGTGGCCTACGTCGAGGCCAGCTCCATCACGCTCATGAACTACTTCGGACTGTCGACGACGCAGGCCACGCAGGAAAGCGGAAAATGGGTGTCGGTCACCAAGGGCGAAAAGGGTTACCGCCAGATTGTCCAGTCACTCACTCCCGAGGCGGAGCTCGATGCCTACATCCCAGAGACTGGGCTCAGCATCGGGAAGCAGAGAGTTCTCCACGGCATTCCCGTCCTCCCGGTATCGGGGACGGCGCCGGCGACGGATTCGAGCAGCGGGCTTCCGGCCGTGGCCACCCTGTTCGTCTCACTCAGCGCACCCTACCTGCCGGTGGGGGGTGCGGTCAGTGGCACTGACGTCCACGGCCGCAAACAGAGCGAGGAAGTCGCCTTCACCAGATGGGGTGAGAAGGTTCATCTGAGCGCTCCCGCGGACACTGTCAGCTTGGCGTCCCTCGTCGGGTAGTCATTAATGAGAGACCGCCCTCCGTTTCTGGCCGGTTCGTTCTTAGGTGTGCTGTCTTGTTGCGCCAGGTTTATCGGCAAGAACCTGCCTTAGGGATGGACGCGCACCGGCTCTGTCGCCGCGCTGCCGGTGACCTGGAGCCGTTCAAAGACGAGCCTGACGGCCATGGATCCCTCACCGATGGCCGTGGCACAGCGCTTGACGGAGCCGCTGCGGACGTCGCCGACGCAGAAGATACCGGGACGACTGGTCTCGAGAAAGAGGGGGTTGCGCTCATCGGTTTCGATGTCCGAGGGCCGGGCCATGACTCTGTCCTGCAGGCGACAGTACTCGTCATATGGAGCGGACCTGCTCGACAATGAACAAGGCATCGTGCTTGACCCCGATCTGTGTCAATGAGCGCTCGATAGCGAGGTGCCAACGTCTCGGTCGACATCGCTCCACCGCAGCGCGCAGAGCTCCCCCCGTCGGCCACTGGTGACGAAGGCCATCGCCATCGCCGCCGCCATGACCTGATCGGACTCTTCGGCGATGCGGATCATCGTGGACACCATGGCGGGCGTCGGGTGACGAGCCTTCGTGCGGTAGGTTGCACGGGTGGCCGTGAGCTTGGCCACGGGGATACCGCCCAGCCGGGGACGGATCCGGTTACTCGGTCTCCTGGCTGCGTCGTCGAGGCCCAACGATCGGCTTTTGAACTGACCCACTCGTCCGGGGAGTTCGCCGAACTCCCGCGTCGCCGGCGGGAGCGAGGTCTCGTCACGAAGGCGGCCAGGGCCTTGCCGGCCTTCGCCTCCGTGATCTTGAAGGTCCTCTGTTCCTGCCTCGGCTGGGCCAGTCACCGGGTCGGGCTCCAGGCCCGCAGACGCCAGACACCGGGGTACGCTGGCGCGTGCGACCCATACGTCCTTTTGTCTGTCATCGGGCACTCTCTCGGTCAGTGGCTTCTGGCTGGGAGTTCATCCGAAGATAAGGACACAATAGGGACGTGGGGTAGCTGGCCAGAGAGAAGTACCTGGAGAGGTGCGAGAGCGGCCGAATCGGACTCACTGCTAATGAGTTGACCTGGGAAACTGGGTCCGAGGGTTCAAATCCCTCCCTCTCCGCCATTTTTCGGGCTTGTCCCGTGGCGCCGGGGCGCCCGGCGGAGCCCCGGTAGATTGTCGTAGTGCCCGAGACTTACTGGTTGGAGACCCTGGGCTGTCCGAAGAACCAGGTCGACTCCGACAAATTGGTGGGCACCCTGGTGGCTGACGGCTATGAAGCGGCCGACTCGGCCGAGGATGCCGACCTGGTGGTGGTGAACACCTGTGCGTTCATCGAGGCGGCCCGCCAGGAGTCGATCGACACCATCCTCGACCTGGCCGAGGCCCGGCGGGCGGGATCCCGGCTGGTGGTGACCGGATGCATGGCCGAGCGCTACGGGTCGGAGTTGTCCGACGCCCTGCCCGAGGTCGACCTGGTGGCCGGCTTCGGGGTGCCGGTCACGCTGCGGCGCAAGAACGCCTTCGACCTGTTGAATCTGCCGCGTCCGGCGGCCAGTGCACCGTGGGCCTATATAAAGGTGGCCGAGGGCTGTGACCGGCGCTGCGGGTTCTGCGCCATACCGTCGTTCCGGGGGCGCCAGCGCTCGCGTCCGACCGATGTTCTGCTGGACGAGGTGGCGGCTCTCGGTGACGAGGTACGTGAGGTCGTTCTCGTCGCTCAGGACCTGGCCTCGTGGGGGATCGATCGCAGCGACCCGGACCGTGTCCGGCGGACCCCCGGAGCGCCGCGGCCCATCGTCGAGCTGATCCGGGCCGTGGCCGAGCGGGTGGAGAGGGTGCGTCTTCTCTATCTCTACCCGTCGGCCCTCGACGACGAGTTGGTCGACACCATCGTGGCCACCGGTGTGCCCTATTTCGACCTCTCGCTCCAACACGTGTCGAGGCCGTTGGTCGAACGGATGAGACGGTGGGGCGAAGGCGGTCGCTTCCTCGACCGGATCGCCCGCATCCGGGCCGCCGCCCCCGATGCCGGGCTGCGGTCGTCGTTCATCCTCGGATATCCGGGGGAGACCGAGGAGGACCACGACGCCCTCCTGGCCTTCCTGACCGAGGCGCAACTCGACTGGGCCGGCTTCTTCACCTTCTCGGAGGAACCGGGCACCTATGCGGCGGGCCTCGACCGGGGTGTGCCGGCGGCGCTGGCCCTCGAGCGGCTGCGGGAGTGCTCGGAGCTGCAGGACCGGATCACGGCCGAGCGCCGGTCGGCCCTGGTGGGACGGACGATGCGCGTGCTCGTCGACGCCCCCGGTGTCGGCCGCTCGCACCGGGAGGCCCCCGAGATCGACGGGATCGTCCACGTGCCGGGCCATCTCGGTCCTGGCACACTCATCGAGGTCGTCGCCACCGGCGCCGCCGGTCCCGACCTGTGGGCCGAGGTGGCGGGACCGGTCGACCGGTGAGCGACCCGGGCACGGTGCCGGTGGTCGAGGTGCCCGACAACCGCACGGAACCCTCGCCGGTGACGCCGATCGGGGAACGGGTCCGGCAGTTCACGTTCGGCCCGTCGGCGCTCATGACACCGGCCAACGGGATCACGGTGGCCCGTTTGTTGGCCACGCCGGCACTGGTGGTGATGGTGGCCATGCGTGGGGCCTCGTGGGCGGCCTTCGCCGTGGCCTTCACCATCGGGGCCACCGACGGGGTCGACGGATGGCTGGCCCGCCGTCAGGGAACGACCCGGTCGGGTGCGTTCCTCGACCCTTTGGCCGACAAGGCGGTGGTGCTGAGCGCTCTGTTCGTTCTGGCCGCCAAGGGTGAGTTCTCGTGGCTGCCGGTGGCCCTCATCGCCGCCCGTGAAGTGGGGATGAGCGTCTACCGGGCCGTGGCCGGACGCCGGGGCATCTCCATCCCGGCGCGGACGTCGGCCAAGGTGAAGACCCTCGTCCAGGGCATCGCCATCGGCCTGGCCCTGATTCCCCCGGTGGCCTCGCACGAAACGGTTCTGAACGTGGCCGTGTGGGTGGCGGTGGCCTTCACAGTGGTCACGGGGGTGCAGTACCTGCTCGACGGACGGCGGGCCGCGCACAGCCACGGAGCCGCCTGATGCGCATCGAGATCGTGGCCGTCGGCACGGAGCTGCTGCTCGGTCAGATCGCCGACACCAACTCGGCCTGGCTCGGGGAACAGCTGGCCCTCGGCGGGGTGGACTCGCATTTCCACCAGGCGGTGGGGGACAACCAGGAGCGGATCGTGCTGGCCCTGCGCACGGCGCTGGCCCGCAGCGCCGGGGTGGTGGTGTGCGGAGGGCTCGGCCCCACCCACGATGACATCACCCGGGACGCCATCGCCGAAGTCATGAACGTGACGCTCGTGCGCGACCCGGCCATCGTGAAGAAGATCGGCGAGATGTTCAGCTCGCGCGGACGGGCCATGCCCGAGAGCAACGGCCGCCAGGCCGACGTTCCCGAGGGGGCGACACCGATCATGCAGGTGATGGGGACGGCCCCGGGGCTCGTCTGCCCGGTGGGCCACAAGGTCGTCTACGCCCTGCCCGGGGTGCCTTACGAGATGTACGAGATGTTCACCCGCGCTGTTCTCCCCGATCTGCACCGACGGATGGCCGAGCAGGGAGAAGAGGTGTCGGTGATCGTCAGCCGGGTGGTGCGGACATGGGGGAACAGCGAGTCCGGGCTGGCCGAGCTCCTCGCCCCCCGTATCGCCGCCCTCGACGCCGCCGGAGGCAATCCGACCATCGCCTTCCTGGCCAGTGGGATGGAGGGGATCAAGGTGCGGATCACCGCCAAGGCCGCCGACACGTCGGCGGCCGAGGCACTGCTCCACGCTGAAGAGGAACAGGTCACAGAGCTCGTGGGGGAAGCGGTCTTCGGGTTCGACGACGACACCATGGAGTCGGTGGTCGGTGCCGCGCTGAAGGCCCGGGGGTTCAGCCTGGGCCTGGCCGAGTCCCTCACCGGTGGCCTGGTGGCGTCGCGGCTGGTGGCCATACCGGGGGCCAGCAACTGGTTCCGGGGATCGGTCGTCTCCTACGCCAGCGGGGTCAAGTACGACGTCCTCGGTGTCCCGGAGGGTCCGGTGGTGACGGCCGAGGCGGCCCGGGCCATGGCCGACGGGGCCCGTCGTGTCCTCGGGGCCGATGTGGGGTTGGCCCTCACCGGCGTGGCCGGCCCCGACCAACAGGAGGGCCAGGTGCCAGGGACGGTGATCGTGGCCCTGGCCCGACCGGGGGCCGAGACCGAGTCGTTCGAGGCCCACCTGCCCGGCGATCGCGACCGGGTACGGCAGTACGCCACCATCACGGCCCTCGACCTGCTGCGCCGCCGCCTCATCCACGACACCGCCTGATAAACGACACCCACTGATCGACCACACAGACTGATCGGCGAGACGGATGAAGCGCAGAATTCTCGGCGGCACCGGTATGGCGGTGAGCGAGTTGGCGCTGGGCACGATGATGCTCGGAGCAATGGGCAACACCGATCATGACGAATCGGTCCGCATGATCCACAGGGCCCTGGACGCCGGCATCAATTTCGTCGACACGGCCGACGTCTACTCCCGGGGTGAGTCCGAGGAGATCGTGGGCCAGGCGCTCAAGGGGCGTCGCGCCGATGTGGTGCTGGCCACGAAGTTCGCCCTTCCCATGGGACGGGACCCCAACCGCAGCGGTGGGTCGCGGCGGTGGATCGTGAGGGCCGTGGAGGACAGTCTGCGTCGGTTGGACACCGACCACATCGATCTCTACCAGATGCACCGGCCGGACTACAGCACGGACATGGACGAGACACTGTCGGCGCTCTCGGAGCTGATCCGCTCGGGCAAGGTGCGCGCTGTCGGCTCCTCCACCTTCCCGGCCGAGCTGATCGTCGAGGCGCAGTGGACGGCCGAGGCGCGCGGGCACCACCGCTTTCGGACGGAGCAGCCGCGGTACTCGATCCTCACCAGGATCATCGAAGCAGCCGTGCTGCCGACGGCGCAACGCTACGGCATGGGCGTTTTGACCTATGGGCCGCTGAGCAGCGGGTGGTTGTCAGGACGGTCGGACCCGACGTCGGGCCATCGGGCGGCCACGGCGGCGCGGAGCTTCGACCTCGGCGTGGCGGCCAACAGGGCCAAAGCGGAGGCCGTCGGGCAGCTCACGCATTTGGCCGCCGAGGCGGGAATGCCGTTGACCCACCTGGCGACGGTGTTCGTCCGGGCCCACCCGGCCGTCACGTCCGTTCTCATCGGCCCCCGGACGCCGGAACAACTGGAGGATCTCCTGGCCGGCGCCGAGGTGGAGTTGAGCGGGGAGATCCTCGACCGGATCGACGAGATCGTGGCGCCGGGTACCGAGCTCAACCGGGCCGACAACTACTTCGCCACACCACCGGCGATCGAAGACAAGCGCCTGCGCCGCCGATAGACGCGCCCTGCGATCGGGCTGGCGCGTCGGTCGAAGGCCTCTTAGGCGGTCGCCGGCTGCGTGACCTCGAGCAGTCCGCCGGAGGCCAGCAGTGCTTCGATGGTGGCCGCCGGGGCCGGGCGGGCCAGAAGGTATCCCTGTCCGGTGAAGCAACCCAGGGTGCGCAGGAGGTCGAGTTGCGCGGGCTCCTCGATGCCTTCGGCGATCACGGCCAAAGAGAGTTTGCCGGCCAGTCCGAGGATGCCTTCGAGCATGGGCACCGAGGGCGAGCCCGAGGCGCCGGAGACGAAGGCGCGGTCGATCTTCAAGACGTCCACGGGGAGGCTGGCCAGGGTGCTGAGCGAGGAGAAGCCGGTGCCGAAGTCGTCGATGGCGAGACGGACGCCGAGGCGTTTCAGGGCGTTCAGCGACGAGACCCCGCCGTCCACGTCGGCGGCCAGAGCGGTTTCGGTGATCTCCAGGACGACGTTGTCGGCCTCGACGGCCGGGTCGGTGAGGATCCGTTCGATGGCGGCCAGGCTGTGGGGGCTCGCGAGCTGGTGGGGCGAGAGGTTCACGGACACCCACAAGCTGGAGCAGTGGTCCATGGTGGCGCGCCAGGTAGCCACTTGGCGGGTGGCCGTGTCGAGCACCCAGCAGCCGAGGGCGTCGATGTCCCCGGTCTCTTCGGCCAGGGTGATGAAGTCGGCGGGCAGGAGAAGGCCGAGGGTGGGATGGTGCCAGCGGACGAGCGCCTCCAGGCCGAGAACCTCGCCGGTGCGGAGGTCGGCGACGGGCTGATACTCGAGGCGGAGTTGACCGGAGCTGACAGCGACGGCCAGATCGGCTTTCAGGGCGGAGCGGCTGACCATGGTGTCGTGCATCTTGGCGTCGAAGAGTTGATAGCGGCCCTTGCCGCTGCCTTTGGCCATGTACATGGCGAAGTCGGCGCGTCGCAGCAGTTCGGCGGCATCGCCGATCTCGGGCCGCCTCTGAGCAACGCCGATGCTCACCGAGACAACCAGTCCGGCCCCTCCGACGATGAACGGCGCCCGTACGGAGTCGAGGATCCGCCCGGCCACTTCGACGGCGGTGGAGCCGCCGTCGTCCTCGGTGACGACAATGGCGAATTCGTCGCCGCCCAGGCGGGCCACCAGATCGTAGGGACGGACGCAGGCATTGAGCCGGGTGGCCAATTCGATGAGAAGGGCGTCGCCTCCCTCGTGGCCCAGTGAGTCGTTGACGTCCTTGAAGTCGTCGACGTCGATGAAGAGAACACTCTCGTGCTGGGCGCGGCGGTCACTGCCCGGACTGAAGGACGCCGCCAGGCGTTGTGTCAGGGAGGTGCGATTGGGCAGTCCGGTGAGGGCGTCGTGGGTGGCCTCGCGGGTGAGAGCCAGATGACTGTCGTGGACGGCGGCGGCCAGGTTGTTGAAGGCGGCGGTCAACTCGCCCAGCTCGTCTCGCCGGGACACGTCGATGCGGTGGTCGTAGTCCCCCGCTTCAAGCCTCAGAACGCCCTCGTGCATGGTGGCCACGGGACGAACGAGATCCCTGACCATCCGGCGACGGAAGTAGACGGTGACGGCCACAGCCAGCCCGAACAGACTGGCCAGGGTGATGATCAGGATGTTTTCCAGATCGTCGCCGTGGGCCAGTCCCCGGTCCATGGCCGTGAGCGAGGATTCTTCGACGTTGGACAAGAGGGTGTCGGTGTTGTCGTTCGAGGTGACAAAAGGCTCGCCGTCGGTGGCGTTGTTCCCGTGCAGTGACGTCCCGTGGGCTCCCCACAGGCCATAGGCCTCGAGATCGACCTGCCACGACTGGTGCGCCTCGATGATCGTGGCTCGCTGGCCGTCGGTGGTGGGGAAGATGGTGGCGGCCTTGTCGAAGATGCGTGAGATCTCCTGCTGCTGTTGGAGGTAGGCGGCGAGATCGACGGGTTCGTCGCTCAACAGTCTGAGACCGGTCTCATTCTGAATGGTCAGCTCGGTTCTCAGGTCGACGACCGACTGCGACTCCTCGTTGAGTTGGCCGGCCGTGTCCCCGATCCCGTCGACGAGACTCGAGACACCGACGAAGGTCGACGCTGCCGCCAGCAACAGGAGCAACAACATGATGGTGAAGGCTCTCGACCACTCCCGGCGCAGGCTCCAGGTCCGTCCGGGCGCATCGGCCCCGATCTGTTCTTGCCCCACGCGTTCGTTCCTGCCCGAGCCCCAAACCTGGTGGGCTTCAGTCGATGACGACAGATGCCGTCGTCTCTGTATCGTCCCGTCTCGGCTCGAACTGGAGCGAGAATGAGGGTGGTGGACGCCTGGTCGTTGCCCGAGAACCTTGTCGCCGCCGCCGAGGGCGACGGTCGTGAGGCGTGGCTCTCGACATTGCCGGCGGTGGTGTCGGAGTTGGAGCGGCGCTGGACGCTGCGGGTCGATGCACCGTTCCAGCTCGGTGGCCGGACCGCCTGGGTGGCCCCGGCCCGAAACGCCGCCGGTACCGAACTCGTCTTGAAGGTCGGGTGGCGCCACGCCGAGGCCGCCCACGAAGGCGACGGACTGCGCCACTGGAGCGGAGACGGGGCCGTCGAGCTCTACGCCGTCGAGGAATTCGACGACACCGTAGCCCTGCTGCTCGAGAGATGCGTGCCGGGAACAACGCTCGACCGTCGGCCGGAACCCGAGCAGGACGCCGTCATCGCCGGGCTACTGCGCAGGCTGTGGCGGGAACCGATGGCCGGTCACCGCTTCCGGCCACTGCAGGTCATGTGCGATGCGTGGGCCGAGGAGTTCGACGACAAGACGGCGCTCGGTCGGGTGGGTCTCGACGCCGGTCTGGCCCGTGACGGCACGGCCCTTCTCCGGGCCCTGCCGGCCACGTCGCCGCGCCGGGCCCTGCTGTGCACGGACCTGCACGCCGGAAACGTGTTGGCCGCGGGGCGCCAACCATGGCTGGTCATCGACCCGAAGCCCTATGTCGGCGACCCCGCCTACGACGTGACGCAGCACATGCTGAACTGTCCCGAGCGGCTGCGGACAGGTCCGCGGGATCTGGCGTGGCGCCTGGCCGACCTGGCCGGGCTCGACCGGGACCGCGTCCTGCTCTGGCTCTTCGCCCGGTGTGTCCAGGAGTCACCCGATTGGCCCGGTCTGGCCGACGTCGCCCGGACCATGGCGCCCACGATTGGTTAGGCGCGTGCGGCGGTCCAGCCGATCAGGAGGTCCAGCCGATCAGAAGTTCGGCGGTGATCCGGGGACGATCCGGCTCGCGCTCTCGGAGGTTGTGCGTCCAGTCCGACGGCAGCGGAGGGTCATCGTCGGTCCAGACGATCCCGGGTGGGTAGCGGAGATAGACATCCCAGGCGCTCCTTTCGGTGTCGTCGGACCCGAGACCGAGAACCCGGCGAAGCCCGGTCGACACCGGCCGGCCGTCGTCTTCCCAGTAGTGGACACAGCGCCGGTCGGAGCCGATCAACGCCGCCGCCGTGCCGGCGGAATCCCCGTCGAGCATGGCCGTCCACAACACCATGCAGGTCGGACCGGCCGGCATGGCCGACACCAGCTCGTACCCTTCCCGGCAATGCGGACAGGTCGGTGACAAGAAGGCCAGTACCCGGCCGGCTTCGGCACCCGATCGTTTATGGCTGGCGGCCCGTCAGTCCGAGAAGGCGATCCTGCAGAGGAGCGTTCTCGCTCACGGCCACGGCGGCCGGGAAGACGCCGAGGGTCCGCCATTCCTCGGCGTGAGGGCTGATCTCGTCCCAGAGTCCGAGGACCAGTTCCTCCGGGAGATCGGGAGCGACACCGATCACCTGGGCGATGTCGTGGGCCCGCAGACCGCGGAAGGAATTGATCTGCCAGAGGTACTCCCGTGCCGTGTAGTCGCCGAAGGAGCAGTGCACGGTCCTCTCCAGGTCCTGAAGCTCGGCGGCAGCGCCACATGCGGTCTCCACGATGGCGGCGAAGCTGGCCCGCGGATCGGCGCCGAGCAGGTCTCCGTCGAACGTGTCCTTGCCCGCCTCCTCCATGGTGCGGCCGGCCAGCATGTCGGGCACCCAGGCGTCGTCGTAGGCGTGATAACCGATGACCTCGCGCAGGGTCGGCACCTTGTCGGTCTGGCGCAGGGCGAAGGTGTCGGGCATGGCCATGTCCCACTGGTCGTCGGTGATCTGGGCCACGACACCGTTGAGGGTGCGGTCGGCCAATGCGAAGACCTCTGGTTCGTTCATGATCAGTTCCTCTCGGGATGTGTCGGACGTGCTCATGCTGACGGTGTCGCCGGTTGCCACGTTTGGACCCAGTCGGTGGGAGCCCACCCTTCGGCCGCCGCCATCAGCGCGCCGGCGCTGGCCCCGTCCAAGGATTCCCGGATGATGTCGGCGTGCCCGGCGTGACGGGCCGTCTCCTCGATGAGGTGGAACAGTACCCAGCGCACCGATGCGTCGTCCGGGAACCAGGGCACACCTTTCGGCAGTGGCACCGACCGGCCGAGATCGGCGATGTCGGCCATGGCGGCGTCGGTCCGGACCGCGGTCTCGTCATAGCGGTCGAGCACATCGGCCAGCGTCTCGTCCGGCGCCATATGGAAGCCGGCCAGGTAGGCCTCGTAGTCGGTGGGGTCCGACGTATCGCAGCCCAGGACCTTGTCGATCCAGCCCCGCTCGGCATCGGCCACGTGTGTGACGAGGCCCCCGATGCTCAGGGCGCTCCCGTGGTGGTCTTCCGGGCCTGGTCGTCGGTCAGCCCGTAGGCGGCGTTCCGGATGGCGGAACGTTGGTGGGCCAGGAAAGCGAGGAGGCCCTGGCGCTCGTCGGCGACGGGGGAAACGTTCATGGGCATAACAACCTGCTCCAATCTGCCGGAGGTCACCGGCTTTGTGGGACGTGTCCCATCTTGGACCCCGAAACTGGTCATCCTCTGGCCAGTTTTAGTGGGAATATTGACCCGTGCGAGCCGCCCGCCTTGTCGCTGCCCTCCTGGTCCTGCAGGCCCGGGGCCGGGTGACCGCGGCCGAGCTGGCCGAGGAGCTCGAGATCTCCGACCGCACCGCCCGGCGGGACCTCGAAGCCCTGGCCATGGCTGGCATCCCGGTTTACTCCCAGGCCGGTCGGGGCGGGGGCTGGTCTCTCGTGGGGGGAGCCAAAACCGACCTGAGTGGCCTCACCGGCGCCGAGGTGCGGACCCTCTTCCTCATCGCCGGCCCCTCGGCCGCCACCCCTCAGGTGAAGGCCGCTCTGCGCAAGCTCGTCCGGGCCCTGCCCGAGACCTTCCGGGCCGAGGCCGAGGCGGCCGCGTCCGCCGTGGTGCACGACCCGACCGGGTGGGACCATCACCGGGCCGAGCCCCCGGCTCATCTCGAGGCCCTCGAGAGAGCGGTGATCGAGGGCGTGCAGGTCCGGCTGTCCTACACGGCGCGCAACGGCAGCGAGAGCGAACGGCTCGTCCACCCTCTCGGTCTCGTGGCCAAGAGGACGGTCTGGTACCTGATCGCCACCACCGAGTCCGGACTGCGGACCTTCCGCGTCAACCGGGTCCGGTCGGTGGTCGTCACGGACCAACCGGTGGAGCGTCCGGACGGCTTCGATCTCGAAGAGGCCTGGCGGTCCACGCTGGCCACCCTGGACGAGCACCGGGTGCCGAGCGCCGCCACCCTCCGGGCCGATCCCGATGTCGTCCCCGGTCTGCGGGCCGTCCTCGGGACCCCGATGACCGTGAGCAAGGTGGTGACCGACGGTCGGGTGGACATCGCGCTGCGGAGTTACTCACCGGAGATGATCGCCGGCCAGCTGGCCGGCTTCGGTGGGCGGGTGGAGGTCCTCTCCCCGCAAGAAGTCCGTGACCACCTGAGCCGGATCGCCGGCGAGCTCACCGAGGTCTACGGGCCCTAATTCACGGAACCTTTTGGCGCCCCTGTGAGCCATTCTTGGTAGGGGGTCGGGCCGGAGGCGGGGCTGGGTGGCGCTGGGAGCAGAGAGCAGGGCACAACCTGGGCTTCGGAACCTGCGCCGCCAATCAGCTCGTCCCATCTCCGAGAGCCAGGGCATCTGGCAACTGCCGCCGGGACAGTGGCAGAGCAATTTCTGAGGCAGAGCAATTTCTGAGGCAGAGCAATTTCTGAAGGAAATGGGTCAGAGCAGGCGGAGGTAGAGCGCGTGGGTGGCGTCGTCGAAGGCCACGAGGCGGACGAGCTCGACGTCTGATTCCCTATGGAGTATCGC
>PKWD01000027.1 GCA_003131945.1 Acidimicrobiaceae bacterium | reverse complement strand
AGCAGGTGCTCGGCTACTCGGCGCTGAAGACCGGAGTCGGCTACCTGAGCGTCGCTCTGGCCATCATCGTTTCGTCGGGGGTCGCCCAGAACCTCGTCGCCAAGTTGGGAGTTCGGAGCGTGCTCGCGGCGGGNNCGGAGGCGGCCTCGTGTACTTCAGCCAGGTCTCGGTCCACGGGAGCTATCTGGGGACGCTCCTGCCCGGGTTCTTGCTCGCCGGCGTGGGGATGGGATTGTCGTTCGTCGCGGTCACTATCGGAGCCGTGAGTGGTGTGTCGCCCAGAGAAGCGGGCGTCGCGTCTGGGCTGCTCAACACCAGCCAGCAGATCGGTGGTGCGCTCGGGTTGGCGGTGCTCTCGACCATCGCCGTCTCCGTCACGAAGACGTTCGTCGCGACTCGGCCTCGGAATCCACAAGTCGCGATCGCGGGTTTGACCCACGGCTTCTCCGTCGCCTTCTGGTGCGGAGCGCTCCTGGCCGCTGTGGGAGGGTTCGTCGCTCTCGTCGGGCTGGCGAGATCGGCGAGCCGACCCAATGAAATGGTTCCCGCCATGGGGCTGGTCACGGACGACGCGTGACGACGTGCTCACGGGAGTCTCCCGCTACGACGCAACGATGAACAAAATTCTTCAGACGTACAACGAACTCTGGGACAACGTTGGTGGAACCGTCACCAGGTGTGGCGGGAGAAGATCGAGAGTGGAGAAGAAACCTGACGGAATCCCAAAGAGAAGTCTTTGCGGGCGATTGTGAGACGGCTGCTCGCATCGAAGTACGGCCGCAACAACCTGGGTTGGGATGACTTGGACCCGATCCAGCGGGGGACGGGCCGTAGGGTCCCAGCTAAGAAGGGAGGGCGGCGAATGAGCGAAGTCCAGGACTGGAACAGCAAGATCATCGAGGAGTTTCGAGCGAATGAAGGCAGGGTCCGCGGACCGTTCGCTGGTGCCCCGGTTCTGCTCCTTCACACCATTGGGGCGAAGACTCGCCTGGAGCGGGTCAATCCAATGATGTATGCGGACCTTGACGGGCACCGCTACGTCTTTGCAACCAAAGCGGGTGCTGACACGAACCCGGACTGGTACTGGAACCTTGTGGCCCATCCCGACGAGACCGTGGAGGTGGGAACCGAGACGTACGAAGCCGCGGCCGTGCCGGTGACCGGGGACGATCGGGATCGGATCTACGCCGAACAGGCTCGCCAATACCAAGGGTTCGCCGAGTATGAGAAGAAGACCAGCCCGGCTCATTCCGGTCGTCGAACTCATCCCCAATGGCTGACGGAGCACTCGGCTGCCCCCGAACCGCCCATTGCGAAGTGCCCGGTACGTGCCGTGTGCGGATGCCATTGTCCGAAGGCCACCCGCTCGGGATTGCCGGCACCGCGCGATACAGCGCGGCCTCGGTCATCGGCTGACGGGCCACACCACGCGCATCACCGGCAGTACCGAGCGGACTGAGGTCGTTGCCGGGGCCCCGACAGCCGGTGATATCGGTCATCAGGCGGTCAAACCGTCGCTCTTCAGGAACACTCCCCAACCGGAAGCACCGGTAGTAACCCAAGAGACCGACCAACGCCACGGCGAGGTATGAGGAAAACGAAGAGCGATCAGATATTCCGAAGCCAGCGAACAGCCTCCGAGTCATCAAGGATCTCTGCGGTTGCCAGATTCTCGCGCAGGTGACTCAAGGACGATGAACCAGGAATGACCAAGGTCGTCGGGGAGAGAGCTAGGGCCCATGCAAGAGCCACCTGGGCAGGTGTGACATCCCACAGCGCCGCACCCCGGATCACCTCCGGCCTGTCGAGGACGCTGTCGGGGCCTGACGAACCGAAGCCCAGCGATGCAAAAGGCACAAATGCGATTCCTTCCCGTTCACATTCATCTAGAACGGACTTAGACGTCCGGTTGCCTACGTGGAAGTAATTCTGAACGCACGCAATGTCGGTGATTCGCAGCGCGTGCAGCAACTGGGCTCGGCTTACGTTGCTGAGCCCAATTGCCTTGATCAAGCCGTCGTTGCGGGCTGCGATCATCGCGCCCAGTTGATCGTCGAAGAAGGCGTCAGGTTCTGATTGCCGCATGACCCGCAGGTTGACGATCGGCAGCGCCTCCAGATCCAGCGTGCGCAGGTTGTCCTCGATTCCCCGTCGGAGCTGGGGCGGTTCGTCGTCAACAATGACAGCCCCACCCTCGTCCCGTTTCGCACCCACCTTGCTCACCAAAATCAGGTCGGAAGGGTAAGGATACAGCGCCTCGCGAATGAGCTCGTTAACAACGTCCGGTCCGTAGAACTGAGCCGTGTCGATGTGGTTCACTCCACTACGGACTGCCTCTCGCAACACAGCGAGCGCTTCGGCACGATCCCGCGGTGGCCCGAAGACGTTCGGCCCCGTGAGCCGCATCGCACCGAAACCGATGGGGGATACCGAAAACGGACCCAACGATCGCCTGTCCATCTCAATGATTGTCCGAGTCGTTTGACCGTTCTGCTGTACCAGCGGCGCCCGATGGCGAATCGGGGCCGTCGAACGCGGCCGGGAAGAGGTAGCTCGTGGCAACACTGCGGTAGGGCCGCCACTTCTCAGCGATGGCCAGTATTTCGGCCTG
>PKWD01000015.1 GCA_003131945.1 Acidimicrobiaceae bacterium | reverse complement strand
CACCCTCAGCGTCGACCGTTGCGCCGTCGGGTGCGCCGTCCAGCGCGGCGTGGTCGCCAAAGACACGGCGCTCGCCGATTGTCCCGTTTCTACCGTCATAGGGATAGGCGTAGACCACCCGTGCTGGAGTGTCGGCCAACACAAGCGTCGATTGCCCCGCGATTTCGATTACCACCGGGCCGTTGGCGTTCCCGATATCGTCATCAAGCAATCGCCAGCCCTCGGCCACTGAGAACCACCATGCCGCCCCGGGACCTGGCACAACGTTGAGTGTCCCCGTGATGAGGTTGCCGGCGCCATCGGCATTTGCGTCGTTCGCACGTCCGTGCATACCTTCCGGGTAGGTTGAAAACAACTCCGAGGAGCCCGCGTCCGGATCGACGACATGCAGCCCATCGTCGAGGCACGCCACCAATGCTCCACCGTCGGTGAGCACCAGACCGGCTGGCATAGTTGGGAGCTTCATCGAGTGCAGCGGAGGTTCAGCCTTGTCGAGCCAATGCAGAGTCTGGGTCGCGCAATCAACGAAGTAGAGCCGTTGGCGACGGTCGTCCCATCGCAGACTCTCGCCCCAACTCAATGTGAAAGCACCAATGCGCGTCAGGCTGATCATCCCGTCATTCTCGCGCGGATGAGGCGAACATCCTCCTGATGCCGACTCATCGGAAATGCCCGGTTGCGCGACCCCACGCCCAGGTCGACCATACCGGCAATTGACCGGAATCGCTCAACCCCTTGGGCTCAAGTGGTGACCGCAGCGCTGGGGCGGCATTCATGTCACGCGATTCGAATGGCACCTGCGGTCTAGGGTGAGCCTATGAAACGAGCGCGTCTGATGGGCTACCTACGTGCTGCCGTAGGCGTAGCGTTGATCGCCGCTCCGAAAGCCACGATGAAGTTACTGCAGGCCGAAGACTCCTCAGACGGCTTTGCCTTGCTGATCCGGACGGTTGGCATACGGGATCTTGTCCTTGGCATTGGAACCATTCGTGCGACATATGCTTCGACCGATGAGGCTCGGCAGTGGCTTCTCGCAGGGCTCACAAGTGACTCGCTCGACGTCATCGCCGGTGCTGCCCTCTCCCGACGAGATGCCAAGGCCGGAGTTCTGGCTGCAGTCATGCCGCTTCCCTTCATAGTTGGCGATCTGCAGGCGCTCTCCGATGCCAGTTGAGCGCCGCGCCAACGGCGTGCGCACTCCACCGATACCGTGAAGTACCGGGCTTCGGCTGCCCGACGAAGACCGTCTTGTATTGTGCCCGATATCACCGCCGTCGTGTAAATGACGATGGCCAAGATCGACCGAGCGAAATGCCGGGAGTAGTGAGTGTGGGGCTTGAGGTCTGGGCACCGATGGCAGGCGCTATCATTCCGACCCGCGATTATCGACTGGCTGCCTCTTGGCGCCGGACCAAGCGGAAGGGGACGTGGCACCCGGGCCAGTGACTACATGCGACGATTGATATCGTCCCAGTTATCGAGGCATCAACCTCTACTGTTCGAGGTGGAGATAGGCAGAGGAGAAGGACTCATGTACGCAATCGTGGCCAACGTCATGGTTGAGAATCCTGACGAGGCGCGGCTTCTCCTTCCGGAGGCCAGGGAAGCTCTTGTTTCTCGCGCCCGGGCATCGTGAGTGGCTACCGGCTGAGCCGATCGATGGCATTGGAACGTCGGTCCTGGTCTTCGACACCAAGGAATATACAGATCAGGCCGCCCAGTATCCGGTACTCCCAATGCCAGGCGTTTCCCTGCTCGATCTGACGATCCGCGAGGCATTTGCACACGTCTGAGACACCGGCCGTCGTCACTCAAGAACCGTCGATATGTACGACTGGATCTCGCCCATCGACCGGCGGGCGCCGGCATNNCAACGTGACTCCGTCCCGCGATCAGCGATGGGCATCCAGTCCGTAGCGATCGAGCGCTGCTCGGATCTGGCTGAGCCCCTCTGTGCCCAGTTGACGCCCGTTCGGGAGTTGGTCGTCTCGATCCCAGCGCCACGTTGCGATCATCGCATGCATGAGGATCCGGCACTCGCGAAGAAGGTCTTGATTAGCAGCCGGATAGTGCTCGCTGACTTCTTCGGGCGCATGGGCGAGGTCGAACTCGACAGGCCCACGGCAACACGTCTCGAGGTCTATGAACAGCAGCCCGTTCTTCGTGCTAAGCACGTTGCCTGGGTGCGGCTCGCCGTGCAGCAGCTGCTCGGCGGCGCCGCGGTCGACGATCGCTCGTCTCAGGCTTCGTAACGTGTTACTGAGAAGCTCCCGGTCCGCGTCGGCGAGCGCCGGAGTGTGGTCGCGGCTCGCAACGAGTTGTTGAGCCTCCGCGACTCGATCCGTGAAGTGCGGCGTCGTGACATCGACCTTCCGCATGCCGGCATGCAGCCGCTCGAGCGCATTCGCGTAGTCGGCTGGTGAGACCTCTCGAGGTGTCACAGGTTCGTAGTAGGTCCACAGCGTGACTACGAAGCCGTCACGCTCGTAGACGCGCGGCTCCACTCGAGGCTCAAGAGCGGCCACAGGGCTCTCGGTTTCGGCGAGCCGTTGAGCAAGCTCGACTTCGAACTGTGCGACCTGACGAGCTACATGCGCCACCCGGGCAAGGACGTCACAAGGCAGCAGGCGCAGAGCGAGCCTGTTCGAGTCGTGAAGAACGATCGCGTCGTCGACTGTCAGGTCAAGCGCTGAGGCGGTCGACATGGCCGCAGCCACCGCACACCGAACCTCAGACGCCTGCATAGTCGCCTCGTCCCTCTCCCTCGCCCGTTGGCAGACTCTCCAAGCGGTGCAACCTTCGCATAATACCAAGTTGGCGATCGAGAGCCGCGGCGGCGCGACAGGTCGGGCGCAAATGATCTTTGAGTTCGCGGTCATCATGCGCGACCGACCACCGACGATGGAGGCACGGACGTCACCGAGTCCTTCGACCTCGGCGACAGCCTCTTTGCCAAGATCTGGCGCCCGTTCGGCGGGTTTCTGCGGGAGCGTCGCAACCGGCGTGACATGCTTCGTCACCGACCTTTCAATGTCTGCCGTAAACCGCAGCGCTCGTCTGATGGAAAGGTACGCGGACACGCCTATGGACCTCGCCGATGCCACCCTTGTTGCCCTCGCCGAGGAGACAGGCCAGCGCAAGATCTTCTCACTCGATTCGGACTTTCACATTTATCGGATTCGCGGACGGCAGCGATTTGAGGTGGTTCCGGCACACTGACCAACGAATCTGACGCATCGTAGGAGGCGCGTCCCGAGCGACGATCAGTGGGCCCGATCTCGGCCGATCGATAACGACATCAGCTTGGGCATCCTGACTCACGACCCAACAGGTCGGAAATGCCGGGGGTCGCTCGGGTTCGGGCCAGGCCCTGGCGGACCCAACCGCCCGGAAATCCTCTGGGGGCAGATTCAAGCAGTGGCCGCGACAAGTCTGTTGAATCGTTCCGCTGGAGTCTCCCATGCGAGGGTCTTGCGTGGACGCTCGTTGAGCAGGGCGGCGATGGCGTCGAGGTCCTCTTGGGAGTGGACCGATAGGTCGGTGCCCTTGGGCAGGAACCGACGGACGAGGCCGTTCCAGTTCTCGTTGCTCCCGCGCTGCCAGGGCGAATTGTGATGTCGCGAGACATCGCTGACAAATTCAGTCAGTACATCGCTGACACTAATCGCGGCGCCGACCGGGAGGTCGGCCCGTGCCTTGGTATCGGCGAGTGGTGTCGATAGTGAGTCGACGGAGGATTCCCTGTTGGCCATAGATAGCAAGAGTGAAGTCTCGTGCAGTGACAAGGACGTGCTGGCCGGCCAGGCGGCTGTCGATGCCGACGACGAAGTCGCTCCAACCAATGTGGCCTCCTTTGTTCACCTTGTGGATGCTTGCCCTGATCGGTCCGTCAATGGCCGGTCCTGACTCAGCCCGCTCGCTGGCCGCCCACTGTTCGGCCGGCGTTGCACCCCGCAGCGCTCGGTGGGGCCGGGCATGGTTGTAATGGTCTCGCCATCGATCGAGCTGGTCCTGCAGTTCACCGATGGATCTGGCCTCCGGCTGAATCCGCAGCCAGGCCTTGGTCGTTTGGTGCGACCGTTCGAGCTTGCCGCAAGTCTGGGGATGATTTGGACTCGAGCAGATTTGGACCACCCCCAGTGAGCGCAGCATTCGTTCGAAGTCGGCCTCACCGCTGCGGCTGAGCCGTCCGGTGAAGCAGCTGCCGTTGTCATTCATCACTCGAGCTGGCAGTCCCCATGTCACTACGGCCGTCGTGAACGCGTCCCATGCCGCTTTGGCGGTCGGACCAGTATCGACCCGGGCTGCAACTAGCGCCCGTGAGTGGTCATCGAGCACGTCCATGATCCACACGGTCTGTCCGTCGGCCAGGGCCCAGGCAGTGGCGTCGATCTGCCAGGCGTCGTTGGGCCGTGGCCAGACAAACCGCTTCCAGGCGACCTTGGGTCGCTTCTCCGGCTGGGGAGTGACCATCCCCCTGCGGACCAGCACCCGGTGGATCGTGGCAACTGACGGTGGTTTCTTGCCCTGACGGGCCAGGTGGTAAGCGATCGTCTGGGCGCCGCACTCGAGCGGCAGGTCCTTGCGAAGCCGGATTATCGCTTCCTCTGTCTCATCGGAGACGCGGCCCGGCGAGGAGTGCGGACGGCGAGAGCGTTCCACCAGGCCTGCCGGTCCCTCGGCCTCGAATCGCCGTCGGTACTTGTAAAGGGTTTGGCGGGAGATCTCCAAGTCGCGACAAAGCGCCGTCACCTTCAACGGAACCTCGCTCGAGAACACGGCCAACAACTTCGCTTCCATCGTCACCACTCTTTGCGCCATGCCAATGGGCTACCTGGCGACAGCTCGAGTGTCAGCGATGTCCCGCGAGAGACCTGTCAGCGATCTCTAGATACTCAACAGCTGCCACGGCGAATGGGGATCGCAGAAGTAGACGGGGACGCCAGTGGCAACCTTGAACGCGGCGTGCGATGCCATCTCTATCCCCTGATCCCAGGTGAGGGACTTGGCCAGGTGGTCGGGTAGACGCACGATGTTGTCGGCCACCGCCGACGCCACATGCTCGGCGGTGCGATTCTCGAGCTTGATCAGCATGCCCATGCGGGTGGTGCGCTCCACCAACGTGGCGACGGCGCTGGCGCCGCTCTCCCCGATGATCAAGTCTCCCTCCCAGTGGCGCGGCACGGCTCGGTCTTCGACCTCCGGGGGGCGTTCGGAGATGTTGACCATCCCGAGGACTGCGCTTCGTCCAGAGGAGGCTCGCGAGCGAGGACGTCTCCGAGCCCGGCCCGAGCGCAAGCACGCGGTGAGCTCCTTTCGCAGCTCGCCCTTCGCCTGGAGGAAGACCGCCTGGTAGATGGCCTCGTGAGACACCCACCACTCTGGCTGGTCGGAGTGCTCCTTGCGGAATCGGTGGGCGATCTGCTCGGGCGACCACTTCTTGGTGCGCAGCAGTCCCTGGACCTCCTTCCACAGCCAGGGGCGTTCCTCGGTCCAGGGGTTCTTGGGCCGTCGGGCAACTCGAGCCGCTCGCTCTTCGGCGGCCGCTGCCCGATAGCGCCCCCGCCCACCGTTGGCGGCGATCTCACGCCAGACCGTCGAGCGGTGCCAGCCGATGCGCGAGGCGATGGCTTCGTCGGACTCTCCGACCTCGATGCCGACCCTGATCTCCTCGCGCTCGGACACACTCAGCGAGCCGGGGCGCCGTTTGCGTTCGCGTGTCATGGCCCCACGCTCGTCGCCCAGATCCGTTCTGAAGGTGGATACCTCCACCCCGTGAAGAACCCGCTTAGGGCCGCCCCGGGGAACGCGCCGTCGCACAAAACCCCACCGCAAGACGTAATCCCTCACCGTCGACTGAGGAACCCCGGTCAACGCCTCGGCACTCCTATAGCTCGCTCCGGCGAGCACCGCATCGACCGCCACGACGAGATCCGACTGACTAGAGCGGCGCTTCCGTCCTCGGTTTTCCATCTGACACCTCCAGGTCGGGAGATGTCGCGATCACCACTTGAGCCCAAGGGGCCGTCGATACTGCTCGGGTCGGCGCCGGACCCTATCGCTCGACCTCGGCACCTCGCGGGTGGGATGTGAGGTTAAGGCTGAAACGTCTCGTGGACCGGGAACTCCTCGATGTCTGGGGGTCCCTGAGGCGTCACGCCAGCTGCTCCTATTGCCTCTTGCACCCTACCCATGCCAGCATCGTAGTCCGCCCGAGATGCCCAGAAGTCGATCACCAGCCATCCACCCTCGACCGGCGCCGACGAGTGGAACAAGAGACCCTTCGGCGGCTCGCCAGCCGTGATGAACTTGTGCATAGCGTCGAACTGCTCTTGGTTGACGCCGGGAAGATTGGTGTGGATGCGGACCGTCATGGGATGGACGCCTTCCTCTGGTGGTGATCGCCGAACTGTATGACGGCGGCCCTCTCCCCGCACGCGTGTCGGTCGAATGACGGGCATACGGTGCCTGGAGGCAGCCCCGTCAGGCCGAAACCGCCCGGGATCGCCCGAGGGGAGCTGATATTGGGCGGGTCGCCGCCGATCCAGCGCGAGAAGGAACGGTATCGAGTCGTGCAGAGAACCTGCCGTCGATCAACGACCCGCCCGACTTAGCCCATGATCACGTTGTGAACAGTCGCCACCATCGGCTCCTTGAGGCCGACGCCGAGTTCGGTGAGGATTGGCATAAGAGTCGGTCCGAAGGCGTCAAAGTCCTCCTGTGATTCCCAAATATCGAAAACCTGGATCTCTCCGTTCGATTCCAATGCGCAGTGGTAGGTGCGCCCCTTTGGCTTGCCCGCTCCGGCTGCCTCCAGCTGCTTGATCGCACTGCCGTACTTCTCAGGCGTGAATCCTTCGTGCACGAAATAGATTCCGAGTGCCACGCTGCACAACCTCTCTGCGTACTCAACGCAATGTCGGTGCTTCGGCCAATCCGCCGTACTCAACGCAATGTCGATGCTTCGGCCAATCCGCCTTGGACTTGGCCCACTCGGACCATAGTTCTTAGCCAGCATCGAATGTCGACCGGTCCGGTGGAGACGGACTTGTCGCCCGATACCCCCGATGGCCGGGTCGGTGAGACAAGCTATCGCCGTCTACAGCGACCAGTCGTCAACGACTGTTAGGTCCGTGAATTCCGGGTGCCCCTCAAAGCGGTCTCAGCGACGTTGGGGCGTTCATCGGAGACGTTTACAGCTGGGTGTACACGCGCAAGTGCCGTGATGCGCTACTACCCGCCGGTCGGTTGGTGATAGGGCCGCCTGTATTGCTCGGCGTTGGCGATTCCGAGCGGGTCGCCCTAGGGCCGATCGCCTCACTCCGAGCCGGCGCCGCACCTACATGCGGGACTGGAGGGCTTGCTTTCCTTCGCCCGACAGGTCCTCGAGCGGCGCTTTGCGTCCCGCCATGACGAAGATGAGCGACGCCAGCGGGCCCTCGACTGAAGGACCGTCCCCCGCCGACCAGTCGGAGTCCGTAGCGGACACCCGTAGACCGGCAATGCGCTTCTTGGCGTGCAACGGGAACCCGACGCGCTTCACCATGTCGGCCACCGTCAACAACGTGGCCTCCGGCACGCTCCGGGTCATGCCCGTCGGTCGGCGGATGTCCCCGCTGTGGCACACGAGGTCGGTGAGCATGACCTCGGGCTTCGCCCCCGGCGGCGTGCGACGCATCCCGATTGTCTTTCTCAACTGCCCCAGGAGCTCGTCGGGGGTCGCCGCTCCCAATGCCAGGCCTTCACGGGCCATGGTGCGGTTGAAGTTCATGCCGCTCTTGAGCATCCCCGCAAGGAACGGGCCCGTCTTCACGTCCGCCCCGCCGACCAGGTGGCCGATGACGTGCCGGACCTTCCACTCGCTGCACAACGATTGGGCGTCCCACTGGCTGTCGTCGAGCGCAGCCAGGTCGTCAGCCAGCGCCGACCGCTCCTCGTC
>PKWD01000236.1 GCA_003131945.1 Acidimicrobiaceae bacterium | reverse complement strand
CCATGGTCAACATGTCTTCGGCAGAGACGCGGGCCTGATCGGTCAGGGGCACGAGATCGCCGTCGATGCGGAGGTGAGGATAGTTTCCGACCTTGAGGTGCAAGTCGGAGGCGCGGCGCTCCATGGCCATGCGGAGCAAGTCATCGATATTCATGAAGGCGGAACTCCAGCAGTAAGTGGTTATCATCACAGGAATGGGCGTGCGGGACGAGATGACGGAAGTAACAGCACCATGGGGCGTGGAGTGGTGGGCTTTTAGAAATCCATATAAAGTCGCCGCTTAGTAGCGCCGGCATCCTTGCCGGCTGTCCCGAGGGCGTCCTCGCCCTCGACCTCGGCGCCACCAGCGTCGGTGATACCACGGACCTACCGCCCGAGCCGCTCGACGCCGCCATACTCTTCGCACCGGTCGGGAGTTTGGTCCCCACCGCGCTTGCTGCCCTGGACCGAGGGGGAACCCTCGCCATTGCCGGCATCTATCTGACCGACATCCCCGTACTCAACTACGAACGCCACTTGTTCCAAGAACGAACACTGCGGAGCGTGACAGCCAATACGCGCCAAGACGGTGTCGAGTTCCTCAAGATCGCCGCGCAGATACCCGTCCGGGTAACCACGACGGCGTACCCCTTGGAGGAGGCTGATCGCGCCCTGGCCGATCTCGCTCATGATCGGGTGAACGGTGCCGCAGTCCTGATCAATACGAGCTCGCCGGCGTAGACGGCGCAGTCGACCAGGCCAGGGAGGCCCTGACGAAATGGTGCGGCCCGATCGCGCATCCCGGCCAGGAAGGGTCCCGCAAACGCAACCGTACGATCACCGCTTTGCACGGTGATCGTACGGCTTTGGCTCGCTATCGATCAGACCACGCTGTGAGTTGCTTCGCCGTTGCTCGACAAGCGCCCACCGCCCAGCAGAGGGAGAGGGGGCGCATAGCGCCCCTGCCCCTCTCCCTTCTCACCGTCGACAAGGAGGGTGAGACTCGGGCGACCCCCTGACGCACCGGAGGTCGCGCAAAGCGGTGTCATGGGCCCAAAGGCAACGAGGCCTCGGGCCGGTGGATCACGTCGGCTGCGGCTCCTCCACGACGAAGGTGCCTGTGTAGGTCGGATGGCTACCCACGAGGTTGAAGGCGACTTCGGCAATGGCCGTCGATCCCGGAGGCACCAGCGTCGACGACGGGGCGCACGAGATCCCCATGAAGACGAACACGGAGTTACCGTCATCGTCGATCGTCGTGAATGGCTCGTGCCCGATTGTCGTCTGGAGACCACTTCCGGTGTTGTGCGGATTCCCCGAAACGTTGCCGCTGGTGGCGCCGCCGGCGAGAGTCTGGTTCCCCGGTTCCCAGATCCATCCGCCCAGGCAACTCGACTCGAGCTGGGGGTCGCTGATCTCCGCTTCCTGTTCGGCCCACACCGGGTCACCCTCGACGTAGAAGACGGCATAGACATCGGAGTCACCACTGGCCTTCGTGTCACCGGTCTCCACCTCGGTCGCCGGAGCAGCCGTGACTCCCGCCTTCGTCATGACGGGCGGGTTCACCTTCAATGTGGCGAGGGCGGTGGCGTACGGCGCTCCCGGGAGAGTGGCGTCGAAGATGTCAGTTCCGGGGGCGCAGTCGGTACCGGACACGACGGCAGTGGCGTTGCCCTCATCGTCGATCCCGAGAGAGACGAAGTTCGTCGTCGTCGCCGGAGTGATTTTCGAGTTCGGTGGGGTCGTCGCCGTCACTCCCTGCAGGTCACTGAAGGTGATCGTCCCACCGCAAGCGGCCGACAGTTGCGAGGAGTTGATGTCCACTTTCTGGTCGGCGGCCGTCAGGTCCTCGAACTCGACAACGGCGTGGACCTCGGATTGCCCTGTCTCGACCAACGGATTGGGAGCGATGGTGAGAGTGGGGACACCGGTGGTGGTGGCACACGCGGGTACGTGCTTGGCCTTGTGGGGGTGGGCCAAGCACCATGCCGGCGTCCCTCTATTGGGGTTCGGGGGGTTCGGCACTGCCGATGCAATTCCGGCCATGCCCAGAACGGGCATGCTCACGACGACGCCCAGAGCGACCAGCTGTACGAGCCTATGGCGAGCTTTCAATGGAATTCTGCTCCTTGCATTCATGGCTAGGTAAAACCTAGGTGTGGTAACCCCGATTTGCATAAGAGCCCGTTTAGTCAGAAAGACGGTTCGCGGGTCGGATGCACGATAGCTATGCCATCTTCGTCGGACGCGGATCCCGCCACCATCGTCACGGATGATGAGTCGCTCCTCGTCGGTGCGTCGCTACAAAAGAGTGTTTATGGCCAGCTCTTCGCCCTGTATCGCATCGGATCGTAAGACGACTCTCACTCTCTGTATTTGGAGAGTGAAAAGACGCCTTGCTGTAGTTGCAGTACCACTTATCGCTCGTCTCCCGGCGTTGATCGCACGGCAGTACAGCGGATCGTGCTGATTACACCACCTCCAATTTCGCCACTCTCTGAAGCGAAATTATGACTCTCGGTATCCCATGTGAATCGGTCTCCCCCGATGGGCGAGTGTGCTCATAGCTGGTCAGGTCATTCGTTTTCTGGTTGTCCGCGCTATGTCCATTCGGAGTGTCACGCCGTGCCGAACGAGGACACGTGACCCTTGAGGCCCCGGGGGTTCTTTAGCCAGAGACGGCAACTCTCATCCGGGTGCCGGTCATCGACAGTCGAAGAACTCGCAGAATCACCGCCTTGGCCACATGGAAGGTCCGCTATCCGATACATCAGACCATCGGGTGCCACGTTCGTCGCCGATTCTGCTGAGACGGGCCTTGACGGGAAAACGGTCCGGTGGCCGGACTTCTCATTTCCTTTCCGAGGTCCCCTCGATGCGGCCCGGCCCGATCCTCATCCATGATGATGTCATGCGACTTCGAATCTTTGTCGAGCCCCAACAAGGTGCAACCTACGACGACCAGTTGGCCATCGCCCGCTGCGCCGAGGAAGAAGGGTTCGATGCCTTCTTCCGGTCCGATCATTACGTGCGGATGGGAAACGCCGACGGCCTCCCCGGTCCCACCGACTCGTGGACGACCCTGGCCGGTCTGGCCCGAGAGACAACGTCGATCCGACTGGGAACGCTCGTCACCTCGGCCACGTTCCGGCTCCCGGGGCCGCTCGCCATCACCGTGGCCCAGGTCGACTCCATGAGCGGCGGTCGGGTCGAGCTCGGACTCGGAGCGGGATGGTACGAGGACGAGCATCGCGCCTACGCCATTTCCTTTCCACCGATCAAAGAACGATTCGATCGACTCGAGGAACAACTCACTCTGATTACCGGACTCTGGGACACACCAGTCGGCAAGACCTACGGCTTCGACGGCCGCTTCTACCAGGTGGTCGACAGCCCGGCGTTGCCGAAGCCGGCCCAGCAACCCCATCCGCCGATCATTGTGGGAGGAGGCGGGGCCAAGAAGACCCCAGGATTGGCCGCCCGGTTCGCTGCCNNCCGCTGACGCTCGCCATCATCGGCGGCCAGCCGGCCCACTTCAAGCCGCTGATCGAGCTCTACGACCGCGTCTGGACGGACGCCGGACATGCGCCTGAGGACCGGAAGCTCGCGGTCAACACCCATGCCTTCGTCGCCGCGACCCCCCGTGAGGCGGGCGCTGCCTTCGCGCACCCTTACCTGGAGATGATGAACCGCATCGGACGCGAGCGCGGTTGGCCGCCGGCCGGCCCGGCGCAATACGCGGCGCTGGCGGCGCCGGATGGTGCGCTTGCGCTCGGCTCACCTGATGAGGTGGCGGAGCGAATCGGCGCCTGGAAGGCGGCTGGAGCAGATACTGCCTACCTACAGATCCTCGACATGCAGGATCTCGATCACGTCCGGCTCATCGGCCGGGAGGTAGCTCCTCGCCTCGCGTGAGGTGATCCGAACACCGGTCCGACCGATGTGGCGCTGCGCCGCCCGAGACGGTGACGACGTCCTCGAAGCCATCAGCGACCCAGGGCGTCGCCCTCGGGGCTGCGCGGATCCGACGCGCCGGTGAGAGTGAGGTGGTCGCCGGCGTTCTCGACGGAGATGATCTGGGAGCACCCCACGTCGACGGGGTTGAAGGCGCCGACCACCCTCACCCGATGACCACGTGACTCGAGCCCGCTGTGCCATCGCTCAGGAGCGTTGACCTCCATGAGCAAAGACCGGGCCGGCGCCTGCCAGAGCCGGAAAGGAGGGGCCCCGGGAGCTTCGTGCACGACACGTGCGGCCGAGATCGCATCCGCCGGGTCCTCACCGGCATGTAACAGGCGGGTCAGCAGCTGCATGATGATCTGAGGCTGGACGTCGCCGCCCATCGTCCCGATGACGTGGGCCAGACTGCCGTCCGGGCGCGTCACGAGTGCAGGAGACAAGGTGTGGGTCGGGCGCCGGCGCTGGCCGTACTCGGCCGGATGGCCCGGTTCGAGGTTGAATCCGACTCCCCGATTGTGGAGGAATATCCCTGTCTCGCCGGCGACCAGATGGGCGCCGAAGTCAAGGGCGTTGGACTGGGTGAGGGAAATCCCGAGGCCTTCACCGTCGACCACGCACAGGTGGGTGGTGTCCCCGTCGGACGACAAGGAGGCGCCGGGCCACGCGGTCACGTCCTCCTGACCCGACGGCGGCGTACGCCCGGTGTCGATCGACGCGGCACGGGGTCCGAGCCGGTCGGGCGATAACAGCCCCTCGCCGTCGGCGCCGTCGTAGAGGACATCAGGACGATCGAAGCCTGCGACACGGCTCGCCTCGGCGATCAGATGTGGCCAGAGGGGATCGGTGGGATCGGCCGGAATCCCCGCTTGTTCGGCAATCCAGGCACTGGCAAGAGTGAGATAACCCTGGGAAGGGGGAGGAACGGTCCACAGATCGTGGCCGAAGGCGCTCAACATCAACGGTTCCGTCCATTCGGCCAAAGGACGCACCAGATCGTCGGTCGTGTATTCCCCGTGGCCCAACTCGACGAGGGTGCGGCCGAACTCGCCGTCGTAGAAACCGTCTCGCCCCTCCGACGCCAGAGCCCGAAGGGTGCGAGCGATGCCGGGCAGCCGGACGAGCTGGCTCGGTTGGAGCGGGCCACCGGGGCAGAGCTGCGAGGCGCCGGGGATGTCGGCGACAAGGTGGCTGGCGAATCCCAGGATGGAGGAGGCGACGAATCCTTCTTCGGCTAGGGCAATGGCCGGTGCCAGGACCTCATTCCAGGAGAGGCGACCGTAGCGACCGTGGAGCGCCAGCCAACCGTCGACCGCGCCGGGGACCGGAACGCTCCGGATGTCACCGCGCAGCGGCATGTCGGCGTGCCCGTCGGCACGCAAGCGATCAGCATCGGCTCCAGATCCGGCTCGGCCCACGGCGAGGAGACTGACTGGCGGCGCGCCCGGCGCCTTGACCATGGCCAGCGCGTCACCGCCGAGCCCACAGAGATGGGGTCCCACGACCGCCATCACGGCGGCGGCCGCCACCATGGCGTCGGCCGCACTTCCCCCTCTATCGAGAGTGAAGATGCCAGCTGAGCACGCCAGCTGATCTGCGGCGATGACCATCCCGCGTGCCGCCACCCGCGGATGGAAGGGAACGGCTCGGGTCACAGAGCCACGTTACGTCCTCGACGCTCCACGGCGTCTTGGAGTCGTCAAGATTGTCTCTCGTCGGTGCATGACAGGACACGGAAAAAGAGTGCGGCGAAATGGACATTTGCCCGAGCCCGGTCCACCGCCACCAGAGCGACGTCGGTTAGCCGGATCCGCCGAAACTGATCGGAGCCACCGTTCGGGCCAGGATCCCCAACGTCGCCCGCAGCGCACCCTCTGAAATGACCGGAAAGATCGCTGCTTTCTTCCACACCTCGTCGATGGACGACCAGTCGTAGTACGAGGTGACGAGGGTGCCGTCCTCGACGGGCTCGAGCGTGTAGCCGTAGACGTGGCCGATCTGCGGGCGGATCTGGCCGAGGATCGTCCAGGCGATCTCCCGGTCGGGAACCAACCTCGTGATGGTCACAGTCACGTCATAGAGGCCCATGGGGAAGTCGTTGAGCGCCTCGCGGTCCATGTGGACGACGAAGCTTTCGCCGACGGCGGTCACGGGATCCCCTGTGGCGTCCATCAGCATCCCGGAGCTGTCGATGGCAACATGACCGTGCGGATCGCACAGAATCTTGAAGATCGTCGCCGGGTCTGCTGCGATTTTCCGCTCAACTTCCAACCGCTCGCTTGTCATCTCCTCATCCTGCCACGGGAGTCCTCTGCCCGACCTGGTGTCGCCCGGTGACCCGATCCAACCACGGTTACGCTCTGAGACTGGCCCACCGAGAGGCCAGCAAGGAGAGGGGGGGCCGCAGCGCCATGCGAACGGCATGCAGGAGCCGGCGTCGTCACGGTCCCCCGGATCTCACCGTGGTCGCTGTGCCCTTCTACTTCGCCAGCATGGCGGCCGAGTATCGCTGGCTGCGCCGGCGAGCCGCCCTGCGGGGAGCGACGGCCGGCGACTTCGAACGGCGCGACACGGTGGCCAGCCTGGCCATGGGTGTCGGCAGCCTGGTCGCCCCTCTCGTTCTTCCCCGACTGCTCCGCCCGCTCACCCCCGGCCGGGGGCGATACGGCAAGGTGTTGGTTACTTCTGCTCTGGGAGCCGTCGTCGTCACTACGGCAGCCGACTTCGCGGCCCGTCGAGCCGACGCCAGCCCTGAGCGCGGTGAGGGACCCGATGATCACCTGCGGTCGACCGATGACGGCGGCGCCACGGTGCCGACCGCCCGCAGAGATCGTCGACGCCAGGTGGCTCGTCGGGCCCGGCAGGTCGCCTCGGCGGGCNNGGGGTGGCCATCACGACGGCCTGGGCCTCATGGACCACTCCCGAACGGATGTGGCGCCACCGGATCCTCCCCGATGCGGGCACCGGCGCTCTGACCACGGCTGTGGCCATTGCCGGGTGGGACTTCATCTACTACTGGAATCACCGGTTCATGCACGAGAGCCGATACATGTGGGCCGTTCACGTGGTGCATCATTCGAGCGAGCGCTACAACCTGTCGACGGCACTTCGTCAACCTGTCGCCGACGTGCTCGGGACCTCCGTGCCCTACGGCCTGTTGTGCGTCGCCGGGATATCCCCTGAACTGATTACGACCGCACGCGGCGTCAACCTCCTGTACCAGTTCTGGATCCACACCGAGGCGATCGGACGCCTGGGTCCGCCCGAGGCTGTCCTCAACACCCCCTCACACCATCGCGTTCACCACGGGTCCAATGCGCGATACATCGATCGCAACCACGGCAGCATCCTCATCGTGTGGGACCGACTCTTCGGCACCTTCGAACCGGAGGACGAACGAGTCGTCTACGGACTCACGAAGAACATTCGCACATTCAACGCTGGACAGATCGTGACTCATGAGTATGCCGACATGCTGCGCGACGTGGCCCGGTCGACCAGTTGGGCCGAGCGCCTTTCATACGTACTGAGAGGCCCCGGCTGGGCCACCAGGCATCGGGCCGAGGTGTCTGACGCATTCCCCGTCAACGGCCAGCCGGCCGGACGGGAAATTGAGATTGATGCGGCCGCCGCCGTCAGTGTGTGAGGCTCGCTTTCTGCACGCCCCGGCGGATGGGCCTACTTCCGCCGTGTAGTCGTTGGTGTTCCACAGATTCTGGTGCACCTGAGGCCAGTCCCACGGGGACCGCACACTGGGGCAGCGGTCGAACAATTCACCTTCGCGTGTGCCGGCCACGAGCACCTGCTTCCGCATGGATCCCAGGGCGCCGAACACCGCTCCGCCGGTCACCCAACCGCCGGCACGTTCGGGGAGCCCAGCTTCTGTCAGCTCGCGGATGACCTTCTGAGCACGTCGGTCATTCGAAGGAAGCTCAACTCGAGGTCTCCGCTCGCGGAGACCGTCAATGACACGGCAGAACCGACCGGTCCCGCTCCGTCCGGACCCGTTCCGAGCTGGGCCGCCCAGGCGGGGTCCGACTCCGCCGTAATCGCGCCCGTGGCCGCATACTCCCCCACCGGTCGAATGCAGCGTGGTCGGGCTGAAGTCGAGGTGGGCTTGGGGTGACGTCGCCGTCGAACAGCTCGGGCAGGCCACCGAATCGGGGCCGCTGTAACGAGAGGCCCCGTCGAATCTGACGTACAGACCGCCACCGTCGGCCGTTCCCGCGATGTAGGTGCCGGCGATAGCCGAGAAGCTGAGTGGCGTCGAGATCGTCGTCGACGTGGCGGCCGCCGTGCTCGGATTCGTGATCGACGGCACGGTCGTTTTCGGCACAACGTCGTGGGCCGGGTGAGGCTTCGGTGCGGCCGCCTTCAGGTGAACACCACAACCCGTCAATGCGATCATCACACGCGCCCGAGATGCCCGCCACGACCCGAGGAGAGATGCCCATCTTCAAGACCGTACCAAGAGCACTGATGGCCTTGATCGACCCTTCGAAAGTTGCGGCCTGACGCCGCCCTGCCCTTTCGAAGACGTCCGACGGTTGGAGTGCCGCCCGGCGCGTCGTTCCCCGGCTCGGACAACGCACCGAGGGGTCGGGCAGGTTCCGACGGCTTTACCGTCCTGCTCACCGGTGATGACAGGCGTACGAGGTAGTGGCTTGTCGACGATCCGGCTCTGTAGAGGCCGACACAAAAGTGAGTCCGTGCTTAAGAGCCCGAGGATGGCCGCATCTCGTGAATTCGTCCGTCGCCGCTGTTTCGGATAAGCACGGTGAAGAAGTCGCGGCTGCAGGTGGTGAGGTAGGTGCACTGTGGTACGGCGTCAGCTCCGGTAGGGCTCTGACCGGCGGCAGGCTGGGTCTGACCGGCGACCAGGGCGAGCATTCCGTTGTCGAGCGGCGAGGAAGTAGTGAGGGTGGCCGGCTCGGCGTACAGGAAGCCCCGGACCAACGGAGCGTTGATGTCGAGTTCCAGCGCGCGCTGCACGCCCTGGGCGAGTAGCGCGTCGGCGAGTGCCCCTACGGTGACATCGGTCCCAGCAGCCCAGACCAAAGCTCCCGACGCAGTGATCCCCAGGGCGCTGCGTGAGATCAGCGGGGCGCCTTCGTAGGCGGTTCCCCACCATTGCTCGAGTTCGCTCTCGCTGATTGTCACCACGTGTTGGGGAACACCCCCGTCGATGAGCAGCTGCAGGTTCTGCCGGACTGAAACGACCTGGCGGTGTGCGGCGGGGACCTCGACGCCCCACGATCCGATATCTGTACCTCCGTCTGCGTAGATCACGACACTGGCCGCGCCGGGCACAAGCGAAGCTACGGTCCGCCCTTCCGAGACCCAGCCGCCTCGAGCGTCAGCGATCTTGAATCCACCGTTGAAGGCAGCAAGCAGCACCGTACGTTCCTGTGGGCTGACTTGGGGTCCGTAACTCCATGACCCACCCGGGAGCGGTTGCAGGCTACCGGCGTGCAAAACGAGCTGGGTCCTTGCCGGGTTGAAGACAGCGACGCTGATGGCGCCCTGATCCGGGCCCGCGGGTCCTATCAGACGAACCGTCACCACGGGCACGGACCCGACCGTACTTAAGGCGGACACTCCCCGGGCGAGGGTCGGCACGGGCACAGAGGCAGCTGGACTTTTCGGTCTGACCGGACGCTCACCGCCGGTTGCGGGTTTAGCTACCGGCGAGGCCACATCAGGCGTGGCCGAATGAGAATGCTGCGCGACGCCTGTGCACCCTGCGAGGAGCCCCAACGACACCACAGAGCGTCCGAGGGCCAAATGCCGGCGCCGGCCAGTGGCGATGGAACGGACCACCCATGCAGGATGTCACAACACGCGAGTTAGTTGACAGCAGGGCGCGTCGGAGCGGTACGCCCCCCTGAGCCAGATTCCTGATGCCCGCGGCGATGGCATCGGTGATGATGCGCTGACCTTGCCTGCCGGCGTCTCTTCCTCTATCCCCCAACGGCAAGTAACGCCACGCCGCAGCACGGTGTCGGAAACGAACGCCGCTGGCCATCCTGGACGTTGTAGGCGCTAACGGAACCCGTGGCAGAGCCTGAGACCACCCATGAGCGATCCGGTAGCCACGCCACCCGAGAGTAGAGGTACGACGAGGAGGAGTTAGGTACCGAGGATGTTGCCCCCGAGGAGACATTGACGACATAGACGTCGCTGGCGCTTAGCTGGCCGACGCGGTTGGCGGCCCGAATGGCGAGGTAGTGGCCGTCAGGAGCAAAGGCGTCACGAGACCCTTCTCCTCCGGTCGATATCCACCCGGCCGTCCCCTGGGGAGCAGGGTGGTCTCGGGAGCGACCTGTCCTCACATCGGTGATGCGGATCGACGTGCAGATGCTGTCCTGCGAGCACCCGACTCCCCAGGCGACCATCGACCCTCGGACGTCGACCAGGTTGCCCATATTCGGTCCCGGGAGAGGGGTGCCCAATCGGTCGGTTGCCGGATCCCAGACGACGCTGCCGTCTGTCGGGCCGAGGTTACCTGCGAGCAACAGTCCACCGGCAACGCCGCTGATCGGGCTGAACCCAGCGGGAACGCGGTAGAGCGAGCTGCGGTAGCCCCCAGCGGCCTCTACCTCTCGGACTGTCACGGGTACCGCTTGGCCACGGCAGGTGGGCTGTGTGCAATCGGTGGTGGTCGTCACCAGCCACACTCGACCAGCCGTGGCAGACGGCACCACATAGGTGGAGGAACCTAGCAACCGGGGCGCTCCCGACAAGTCAACGGCGATAGCCCAAGTTCCCGTGTCGCCCGGGTAGACGAAGTATCCGCCCGTGGCGAGTATGGCGTCCGGATAATCCCCGCCAGCCTTGTGAGGCAAGGTCACCGTCTTGCGCGCACCCGTGGAGAAATCAATCAGCGTCATCACGGCGTCGTTGTCGATGGCCACGACGTCGTGGTCTGACGATTCCGTCACCGGTGATCCTTGCGGGGATGCAGGACGGAGTGACCTTCCGTCAGAACCATGCGTGGCCTCGCCTTGAAGTGCGAGGATGGGGACAAGGGCAGCCGCAGCCACCAAGAGGGCGCCGATCAGTGCCCTGCGTCGATGACGACGTCGGTGGGCCTCCTCGAAAAGGTCCTGAGCCTCTTGGGTGTCAGATGGACGAGGGGGATGGTCGACGAGAGTCACGCAGCACCACGTCTCGCCCGGGCCGGGGGCCGTGAAAGACTCTCGATCATCTCGATGACCTCATCGGGGCGGTACCCGTGGTGGCGAGCAAAGGCGACCATTTCCCGAACCTTGCCGAGCACTGCGCTGCGTTCGGGGGTGCCCGCCACGGTTATCCCGCGTCCGCGGCGGAACTCCAGAAGCCCCTCGTCTCGCAGGATGTGCATCGCTCGCAGCACTGTGTTCTTGTTCACGCCAAGAACGGCGGCGACGTCCTTCACCAGAGGCAGGCGTTCTCCGGGCCCGGCCTCCCCCTCGGCGATCGCTCGCCGGATCTCAGCGGCAACCTGATCGTGGAGAGCGACAGGCTCCGATCGGTCGATGTTGACAGGAAGCATGGTACTAGTAATAATAGTTCCATGATCGGGCAGCAGGCCAGGACANNTGTTGACAGAAAACATAGTACTAGTCATAGTAGATCTATGGTGGATGAATTACCAGCGGCACGATGACGATTAGCCCAGCGCGTCACGGTCAACCAATGACGATGTCGAAGGTTGCCGAGGCTGTACCGGTCATGTAGCGAAAATGGGTGGAAAATGTGTATAGGCCTTGTGGAACTTGGCGCGGTGACTGGCCGTCAGCTCCCGAACGCTGATCCCAAGTTGCTTCTTGTTGGTAACGCTGGCCAGGGTGCAGGGTGTGCGACCGGAGCAAGGTGGCACACGCCCCCGGTTGGTCGTTCACCCAGCAGCGGTCCCACACGACCATTCCGCCGGTGTTGGTGACCGTGAAGGTGGGCGACCAACCGGGGACCACTCCGAGATAGATCGTGCAGGATGAGTGGGACACGTTTCTGATCGACGATGTCATAATCACTGAGTGCCCAGGTGGGTACGCGTCGTGATCGGTGTCCGCTCTGATCCGAATCTGGCCGTCGGTGCACTGTGGCGCCGCAGCCTTACCCGCGATGGACGGGGGGCCGGCGTGAGCAGACGTGGCGTCGCCTCCCATGTTGACGAAGGTCACGGCGACGTCGTACGCCCTCGCCGTCGGGCTGCCCGGAGTTGGGTCGAAGCTCACCACTCCGTTGCCCGAGCAGGGAACGGTCAACGACGTCGGGAATGAGGCGGCCAACCCGTACTTCGTGAACTTCGCGAGCGAAGCGGTTACGGCGGCGGCGGACAGGTTGGCGACGATGGCCTTGACCCTGGATCCTGTGAACCCCAGGTTCGCGGCGGTGGAACCCGGCTGGTTCACCTGAAGAGTCTGACCGCTGAGAGCGTGACCGCTGTTCGCGGGGCCCGGGCACAGGACCCTGATCGCCGAATCGGCCGGCAGGCCATTGACGGTGCCGACAAAAGACTGGTGTGGATGGATGGAGCCGGCCATCGGAGCCTGCGCCCCGGCGAGCGTGCCGCCTGTCGACAGAGAAAAGAGGAGGACTGTCACCACGGCGGAGGTCCACCCGATGCCCGGAGTGCGTCCCATGAATTTGTCCTTTCATCTTGAGTTCACGCGACCTACGGGGATAAGAATGGCAGTGGGACACGGCCGTTACAACAGAGCTGTGCGGGCTGCGGGCAGCGCCTGGTCCTGGCTCCAACGGCACGGCTAAGCGACGGGCTGGCGAGGTCAGGTTCGTCTACCGAGTCCCGGCGCCGGAACGGCCTGAGATCGGAGGCCCCTGAGCATCCGGCGGGATCACGTTCACATCCTCACTTCGCCCAGGCGCCGGTACAGTCCCAACCGACTTCACAGCGAACAGCGCCCCCGTGTTCGAGCTTTACCTTGCTCGAACCATACGTCGAGTCGACGAACCCTGGACCCAGCGCAACGGCCCGATGCGGCAAGGAACGACCGCTGACCAAATATTCACATGCACATGCTCATGCTGGACGGCAGTGGCAACCGACCCAGATCGCAGGAAGAAGCGGCCGCCTCACAAATCCCAGGCGCGGCCGCGACCACTGGACTCGAAGGCCCGGTGCAAGGTGCTTTCATNNTTCTGAAGTAAAGGAACGATAGGAATCCTCCTCGCGCTCGCGTACATAGACCGGATCTCCACCAACCAGGTCGGAACGGAACCTCTCATGGACGAGCGTGCGGGTGAGGACCTTGTTGGTCGGGGTAGTGGGAAGCGCGTGGCAGTGGCGCACGAAGCGTGGCCACCACTTGGGGCTGAGATCGGATTGTCCATCCAGCCAGGCGGC
>PKWD01000228.1 GCA_003131945.1 Acidimicrobiaceae bacterium | reverse complement strand
AGGCCACCTCCCAGTAACCCCCTCCGTCGGGAGTGGGGGCGATGCCCACGATTGGCTTGACGAGCGGTCTACCGCCCATGGAGCCGTGGAAGCCAGCGTCACCGAAGGCGAACACGCCACCGTCGGAAGCCACCTCCCAGTAGCCGTGGCCGCTGGCGGTGGAGGCGAGACCCACAACGGGCTTGACCAGTGGTCTGCCGCCCATCGAACCGTAGAAGCCGGCGTCCCCGAAGGCGAAAAGACCACCGTCGGAGGCCACTTCCCAATAGCCTCCGCCGTCCGGTGTCGAGCCGATGCCCACGACGGGCTGGGCCAGGAATTGACCACCCATCGAGCCGCAGAAGGGCATGGTACCGAAGGAGAACACGCCACCGTCGGAAGCGACGAACCGGTAGCCACTCTGTGATGCGGGAGGGCTACAGGGGACCTGCAACGAGAGATGGATCGGTGTCACGAAGAGCTGTCGTGTGGCACCGCAGCTGTAGTCCGTACAGCCGACGCTCCCGCCCTGCCATGCTGCGTAATCCAGCCAGAAGGCCCCCGTCGAGTCGGCGAACAGCGAGCCGCCTCCGGGGCCCAGAACCGATCCATAGGTGGTGAGGATCTGCGTGTCTGCTCCACACGGTCCGAGCGGCCCACTACAGCTGGTGATGCCCTCGGAGTAACCGCGGCTTGTGTACACGCCGGCCGCAAAGAGAAGGGTGTACGTTCCGCCGGCGTCCACCATGGACGGATCCTCCACCGTGTTCTCCCACGGGTAAGAGGCCGTGTTGTTGAACATGAGCTTGCTCGGGGAGCCGACGAGACTCAGGCCGTTGGCGCTCAGCTGCTGTGACCAGATCGTCGCCTGGCTGGGTGATCCCCCGTCGTTCTGCTTCCAGATCAGGTAGGCCTTGCCCGACGCGGGGTCGACAAATGGGCTCGGGTCGATGGACCCCGTGGGCTGGCAGATGAGTCCGCCGCCGGAGTTGTCGGTGAACTGGGGACTGGAGAGCGACAACGTCGCACCGCCCACCGCCACCGAGATGCAGTCGTGTCCGGTGTCACCGGCACTGGGGGATGGCGCCGCGTCGTAGTACATCAACCAATGGCCACCCCAGTCGAACACCCCCGGTGAGGTCTGGGTGTCGGTCGTCTCCCACCCGGGCGGATTGGCCAGCGCCGTGGACCCGAAGGACCTCCCCGTGTAGCTGTGGTATCCCTCCGAAGCGCTGCTGCTTATGAGGGCCTGGATGTGGTTGCCCAGCGCCGTGCCCGTCGTGAAGGCGAAGTACGTCCCGGCCGAGTAGACGACATCAGGGTCGCCGGCGTCACCGGCGAAGGCGGGCGTGGTGCTCGGACTGAGGGTAACCGCCGCCGACATCTGCGACGTTGCCATCACCATGATCCCCGACGTGGTCGCAGCCACGGTGATGACCAGTGCAATCAATCCCGGACGGGTCCAGCGGCGCGCCGGTCCCCGTCGGTCGTTCAAATCCCGTTGGTATCTCGACACGCGAAACTCCCAATGCTTGATGCCGTCGGATGCCGTGGTGGTATTCCCGATCTTCGTGAGGCAACGCATGCAAACATGCGGTCAACTCGATCCGGGCGGCGTTGTCCAACCTAGGCCAGCGCTCTCGCGGCAATCCGACGGTTCACTGGTTTTGTTTTTTGAAATTAATCTTCACCGACAGGTTTCATTTTGCTAATTCCCCTTTGCGCAGGCCAAACGCCGACTTTCCGGTGGGAAAATGAAGCGGGAGAGGTTTGTGTGGCGGGAGTGCTTTTCCGGTGGGGGAGGTGTTTGTTTACCCTCGATGGGCGGAGGGAAGATCCTTAACAAGAGTCCGGATGAAATCCGTTGAGATACATGTCGATCCTTGTGATTGTCACGAAATTGATTTCATCAGTGAGCGCAACATCCGATATCCACTCGTAGTGGGCGCTCAACCGAAGGACTGGATGCGTTCCAGAGGGAAGTTCGTCATGTGGCGGAGAACATCGAAGGCAGTGGTCGGCGTCGCGCTCTTCTTGGCCGCACTCGGTGGCAGCGTGGCCCTCACCTCGGTGAGTGCCGCAGCCGTCCGCGTCAAAATATCCCCCGCTGCCGCTTCGAGAGTGCTCGGCGGTGAGTCAGAGTCTCAGGCCGCAGCCAGCAGCGGCATCGTGCCGCCTCAGAATCCCTCGGAGAGCCTGGCCCCGAATCCCAATTTCACCGATGACAGAAGCTGTGCCGCCAAAGCTCTTGACGACTCCGTCACTTGCAATACCGATGTCGTCAAAGCGATTGACAACGGACGTTCGGTTCTCGAGACGATGGGGGCACTGTCGCTCAACCTGAGTGCTTTCGACACCATGACAGTTCCCGAGCAGATCTTCGTGATCGCCAATCTCGAGCGCTCGGATCGTGGGCTCACCCCGATCGCGGGGCTCACCACCCAGCTTGACAACGTGGCTCAGACCGGCGCCGCCAACAACACTGATCCCATCCTGTCCTCGTCCACGCTCACGGGGGGAGCGACAGTCCGCTCGTGGGGATCGGTCTGGGCCGGAGGTACCTCGAACGCGCTCGGCTCTGACTACTACTGGATGTACGACGACGGGCTCGACTCGGCCAACGGGTCATGCACATCCTCTACGCCCTCCTCCTGCTGGGGACACCGAGATGTCCTGCTCGGAACCTTTGACTCGTCATGTGGCCAATCAGCGGAGCAGTACATGGGGGCCGGCGACACAGCCAGCGGCTCCTCGTACGGCCCCTCTCTGACCGGGATCGTCGTGGGGGCCTGTGGTCAGATACCCTCAGACGTTGTCTTCACCTGGGCGCAGGCCGAACAGGTCCTCGGAGGCGGCGGTGGGACGACGACAACCACCACTACGACGACAACAACGACGACGACGACAACGACCACACCGGGAGCGACCGTACCGGGGGCACTCAGGGACGTGACGGCCACCTCGTCGACCACCAAGGGGGTCGTGGTGAGCTGGGAGGCACCCCTGAGCGACGGCGGCGCAGCCATCACCGGATACAGGGTCTTCCGGGCTCGATCAGCGGGATCGGAGAAGCTCTATACGACGGTCTCGTGCACCTCGAGCACATGTACCTACACGAACAAGCACGCTCGGTCTCAGAAGATGTACTTCTACACGGTGGCGGCCGTGAACACAGTGGGGACGGGGCCGGAGTCGAGAGAGGTATCAGCCGTCGCCCGCTGATCCTTTCCTATCGTCCTTTGGTCCGAGCGTCGAGGTGGTGCGCTCGTAAACGACTGTGACCATTGTCAGGGCTGCCCCTATTCTCCCAATCAACCGCTTTGTAGGATCAAAGGCATGGCCGGGGCGGGCAGGGCACAGGCTGGGGTACCGGCATCGACGGCCAAGGTCGGCGGCCAGGAGGCCAAGGTCGAACGGGCGGTTGTGACGTACCTTGCTCCCCACGGTACCGAAGCCCTCACCATCTGCGATGGAGACGTGGTTTCGTTCGGTCGAGGGGCCGAATGTCAGATCCGTTTCGCCTATGCCCCGGTGCCCGACGAGGGGGTCCCGCGAGTGGCGGGATCGCTTCTGGCCGCAAATCGCCGCATCTTTGTAGAGAGCGCGGCAAGGCCGGGTCACCGCGCTCTTGAGCTTCGCACGGGCAGTGGTACTGCTGTTCAGATTCCCGTGGGCGAAGGACGCTCTCCCCGTGAAGATCAGTTCGACGTATTCGTCCACGGGACAGGCGCCATGTGGAAGTTGAGCGTGACGGTGCGTGCGTCCCTGTGGCCCCTTACCTCGGCGACCACCACTGATCCTCCGACGCGTCGTCATGAACTGGCTTTGACGGGTCTTCAGCGCGCTGTCCTCATGGCGTATTCGGAACCGATCGCCAGAGGTCGCCCGGAGCCTGCCACCCACAAGGAGGTGGCGGCCGCCCTCAATTATCATCCCAACACTGTCCGGGAAGTCCTCTACGAAATCTGGGCACTGATGTTTGCTGAGCAGATCCCGATGCCTGATGTGTCGGACAAACGCGTGGCAGTTGTTGAGGCAGCGCGCGTTCACGGGATGCTGCACATCGACGTGTGATCCAGCCGGTGACCGCGCAATCACTGTGGACTGGTCCGCGTCAGGATCCACGCCGCTACCGAGTCGAGTTGAAGGGCGGAACCCTTCACGCCATCGGCGACGGCGGTGAGGGATTGGTCTATCGGGCGACCCGCGTCACCGGTGGCACCCCCGTCGAGGTGGCCCTCAAAATGCATACCGGGCTCACCATGGACGACTTCGGGCGGTTGAACGAGCGGGCACAGACTCTGCGCGCCATCGATCACGAAAACGTCATGCATCTCGTCGATGTCTTTGTCGGGACCGCACTCATCGACAGTGACGAGTCGGCCGATNNACACGGTCGCCCAATGGATTCCAGGAGCCCCTCTCGGCGTCGCACGGGGAACTCTAGGACCGGTCCGGGGGATGCAGTGGGTGGCGGAGCTGGCCCGAGCGGTGGCCTACCTCCATTCCTTCCGCAGTGTGGACGCTCCCCAAGGGATGGTCCACCGGGACATCAAGCCGAGCAACGTACGCGTCACCCCCGATGGACACGCCGCCCTCATTGATTTCGGAATCGCTCGCCCGCATGGCGACGACGACGTGACCCACGGGGCGGGTACCTACCTGTGGCAGGCGCCGGAGGTGGTGGGTGGGCCCGGCACTCCGGGGCCCGCATCCGATGCATGGGGAATCGGCGCCGTGGCGTTTTGGATGTTGAGCGGCCAACCACCGCGCCTCGATGACTCAGAAGCCGTGCGCACCCACATGGAGTCGATGGCCCGAAAGGAAGGTTTCTCCGATCCCATCGGTCTCGGGCGGCATATCGGCCGGCTCCTGGAGCCGCATCCCGATCAACGGCCTCGGGACATGAAACGTTGGGCCGACGACCTTGACGTCATCGTCGCCGGGGACAGACCGCACCGATGGAGCACAGCGGCGGTGGAAGGCTTGATCCGACACAGTCGCCTGGTCATCGGAGCGCTGTCTCTGATCGTGATTCTCGCCGTGGTGGTCACCACGGCGGCGGTGTACATAGGCCGGCGTAACGCTCAGAACCTGGCCCAAGCGGGCGAGCTGGCGTCGGAATCGGTGAACACCTTGCAGACGGACGTCAAGCTGGGAAGCCTGCTGAGTGTGGAGTCCTCCAGATTGGCGACGACGACCCAGACCCACGATGCCATGGTCGACGCGCTCGAGCAGCCCGTCGACGCCGTTCTCAATTCGGGACACCCGGTCACGAGCTTGGCTCTCAGCCCGAACGGCGGGATCCTGGCCGAGGTCACCGGGAACGAGATCGTACTGTGGGACACGACGGCGAGAAGGGAGATCCGCCACTGCCACTCGGACCGCCCGGTCGTCGAGGTGGCTTTCAGTCCGAATGGTGCGATATTGGCCGGTGCCGAAGGTGACGACGTCGTGCTGTGGGATACGAGCACCGGGAAGGAGATCGGCCGACCTGTTGGCTTCAATCACGCGGTGACAAGCATCTCCTTCGGTCCTGGAGGTGACGGAGTGCTTGCCGTGGCTGCCGGCACGGGCGTCACCTTCTGGGACCCGGTGACGGAAACGGCGTCGGACCGTCCCTTGATTGAGCACAGCACGGTCACGAGCATCGCCTTCGGACGGAGCGGGATACTCGCTACGGGGGACACTGCCGGCATGGTGGGGATGTGGAACGTCACGACCGGGAGTCTGACGGGCACATTCGTGAATGTGAGCAGTGCTCCGATCACAAATATGGCCTTCAGTCCGGATGCGACGACGCTGGCCGTCGTGGGCCAAGGCGACTACATCGTCCTGCTGAATGCATCGACCGGTCGGCAGATCGGCAAGTCTCTGCCCGAGGGGAACCGGGTGACGAGCGTCGCCTTCAACCCCCAATTCTCAGGTGGCTCCAATGTTCTCGAATCGGGGACGAGCGGGGGAAACGTGGTCGAGTGGACCATCACAAACGCCGGTGGGACCAGTCCCGACGAGGTCTTTCAGACTCTGGGCGATGGGAGCAACGTCGCCAGTGTCGCATTCAACGCAAGCGGTACCCGGCTTGCTGTGGGCGATTCGGCCGGCGACGCCACGGTGTGGAATATGCAGACGCCGATCGCGTTTTCGGCATCGGGGAACACCGCTGTAAAGAGCGTTGCCTTCAACCCGGACGGCGCCTTCTTCGCCACCGGGAGCTCCGGCGGTTCCGTCACCCTGTGGAACGCGGCCAATGCGTCGGAGGTGGTGCAACCTCTGCCCAATGGAGACCCTGTGTCCAGTCTCGCCATAAGTCCTGACGGCAAAACCGTCGCCGTCGGGAGCAACCCCCGAAAGAACGTCACCCTGTCGAATATCGCTGAGCCATCCGAGGTCAGTCGCCTACCTGTTCCAAGTCATTCCTACAGCGTCGCCTTCAGTCCTGACGGACGGATGTTGGCCAGTGGCGACGCCGGAGGAGAGGTCAGATTGTGGCGGATGGGTCCCCGGGTGCGTGTCGTGGCAACTCTCCGAGGCCATGTCTCGATCCGGAGTGTCGCATTCAGCCCGGATGACAGAACTCTCGCCGCCGGAAATGATGCGGGGAGCGTCGTTCTGTGGGACATGGCGAGCCGACAGAAGATTGGTCAACTCAACGACGGGTCCAAGGTCAACAGTGTCGCCTTCAGCCCTGACGGCACGTTCCTCGCCACCGGCGACGATACCGGGAATGTCGAGCTGTGGAATGTCACCACTGGGAGGAGGGTCGCTACCTTCGACGACCGAAGTTCGGTCTATAGCGTGGCCTTCAGCCCCAACGGCAGGACACTGGCGACGGGAGATGCCCTGGGAGACGTCATCCCATGGGATATCGCCAGCGGAACGGAGGTGGGGCCCTCTTTGGTTGACGGCAACGCGGTCGAGAGCATCGCCTTCAGCCCTGACGGTCGCACGCTCGTAAGCGGCGATGACGGTGGCATTGTCTTTCTTTTTCCGGCCTCCTTCTTGAGTAGCTCAACGCAGACGCTTGTCCAGCAACTCTGCAATCGGATCGGCGGCAACTTCACCCCGAATCAGTGGGCCCAGTACCTGCCACACGCGCCCTACCAAAAGGTCTGTCCGGCCAATCCGTGACCCGCCGAGGATCAGTTGGGAAAGAGGTCTGACAGCTGGGGCCGGTGCTCGGGCTGCAGAGCGACCAGCTTGTCCGGGTTCGTCACCACCCTCACCGCTACCACCCTGTCACCGAGAACGTCGAGGGTGAGGGCAATGGTCACCTGGCCGTCCATCTCGAAGACGAGGCCGGGCTGTCCGTTAAGACTGACCTCACGGACCGAGCCCCCTTCGGGGATCCGTTTGGCCACCGACAGCAGGAAACGGGCGGCGCGGTGGGGTCCAGTCACGGGCCGTAGGGCGGCCCGTACCTTGCCGCCACCGTCTGTCCACACGATCACGTCGTCGGCGAGCAGCGCCAAGAGGCCGTCCAGGTCGCCTGTACCGCAGGCGGCCAGGAACAGGCGGGTGAGTTCTCGTCCATGGGTTCGATCGGCGTCGAAGCGTCGCCGGGGGGCATCGACCCTCCGTCGAGCTCTCGACACCAGTTGGCGGCAGGCGGCCTCGCTCCGGTCGACGATGCAGGCGATCTCCTCGTAGGGGTAGTCAAAGACGTCGTGGAGCAGGAAGGCGGCGCGTTCAACGGGCTGGAGTTCCTCGAGTAGCACGAGGAAGGCGAGCGACAGAGAGTCGGCGAGCTCGGCACTCGCACCAGGCTCAGGAGCATCGACCTCCACAGGCTCAGGGAGCCAAGGTCCCTTGTACGTCTCGCGCCGAGCGCGCGCCGAGCGTAACTGGTCGATGCACAGTCTCGTCACGATTGTGGTGAGATATGCAGAAGGTGTGGTGACATCACCGGGTCCACGGTTGGACCACCGGACGTATGCCTCCTGGATGATGTCCTCGGCCTCCGTGGCGCTCCCGATCATGCGGTAAGCCACGCCGAAGAGCGACGCTCGGAGCTCGAGAAACGTCTCGAGGTCGCCCATGTCAGGCCTTCCGGAGGGGGGCCACCTCGCACCGATCGGAGAAGCCCTGGCTCTTCAGGCCCAATCCGGCGTTGAACCGCGACCGGAAGTTCTCGAGCCCCACCCAGGCAGCCAGTTCGACGATCTCGGGCTCACTCAAGTGCTGGTGGAGCCGCTCGATCAACTCGTCGGGAATGACAACCGGTGACGCAGTGGCGGCCACGGCGTACTCGAGCACCGTGCGCTCGGCATCGTCGTAGACGTCACTGTGGCGAAAGCGGGGGACGTCGCCGACCTTGCGTGGGTCGATCCCCTGCTGCATACCCTCGTAGTAGCCGAAATCGGTGCACCATGAGCATCCGATTTCACCGCCCGCCGCTTGGATGGCCAGCCACCGGAGGCGTGGGTCGAGTCGCTTCCAGCCCCGTTTCGCCGCTGTCTCCAGTGCGCCCATGGCGACCAGGACTCCGGCGTGGTGCGAAGCGGCCATCACAGGCTCGACGTCCTGGCCGAAGCGGTGGCGGGAGTAGCGGGCGGCAAGCTTGGCGACGAGGTCCGTGGGCCGCTCGACCAGGGTTACGTGTGCCATGACGCCTCCTTGGCGCTGTGCCTTCCATCACTGTGGGAGGTCTTTGCCGGTTCACGCCAATTGAGACGGGACAACTCCGTCGCCTGTGACAGGTGAGGTCCAAGAAATCCCGATTCCTGGGCCTCGCGCCCATTGGTGGACCCCTCCACCTGCTCTGATGTGATGGGGGACCGACAGGGTCCGAAGGGAGGAAACGGTGGATCTATCCTCAAGCTGCCCACACGTACAGGCCGATTCCTCCATACGGTGACTTCCGACCCCTTGATCAACAGCCTTCGGGCCGCCGTCGAGGCATCGCCCGGCGACCTCCCACTGCGTCTCCATTTCGCCGAGATGTTGGCGACCCGGGGTGAACAGGCGGAAGCCGTGCGCCATGCGGCGGTCGTCCTGCAACAACAGCCTGACAATGCCTCGGCACTGAGCATCGTCACCCGCGGCGCCATGGGCCAGCCACTGCAGTCGTCCGGGCCTGATGCCGCCCGATCACGGCAGCGTCCCGCGAAGTGGT